>CAMWXA010000263.1 GCA_947178035.1 uncultured Lachnospiraceae bacterium
GCATGAGAGAACGCGCACACAGGACGAATTGCCGCAGAGCAGCGGAGGGCGTACCATCACGACGACAGAACCCAAGTTTATACCGAAGGAGGCCGCCCAGATTGAGATTAGCGATGGAATCAATGTAAAAGTGCGGCTGATCGACTGTGTCGGCTATATGGTGGATGGCGCTGCCGGGCATATGGAGGAGGACGTGGAGCGCATGGTAAAGACACCGTGGTCCAAGGAGGAGATCCCATTCACACAGGCAGCGGAAATCGGGACCAGGAAAGTGATTCAGGATCACTCGACAATCGGTATTGTGGTCACTACAGACGGAAGCTTTGGAGAGATACCGCGAAATGCCTACAGGCCCGCAGAGGAACAGACCATCACAGAACTCAGAGAACTCGGCAAGCCATTTGTGGTGCTTGTCAATACGACAAAACCATACTCTGAGGAGGCAAAAAATATTGCGGCAGAGTTGGAGAAGAAATTTGAAATCAAAGCGATACCAGTCAATATCGAACAGCTCCGGCGTGATGATATTACGATGATATTAGAGCAGATAATGTATGAATTTCCGGTATCCGTGATTGAGTTCTACACGCCGAAGTGGATGGACATCATGGAGATTGACAATCCGATGAAAAAGGAAGTGATTGAGAAGCTCCATGTGATCATGGATAAGGTCAAAACGGTGCGCGATCTGGTGGAGAAAGACTTTAGCCAGCTGCTTGAGAAGGACAGCGAATATATCAGGCGGTGCAAGTATGATCAGGTTAACATTGCAGATGGCTCAGCGTCCTTTCTACTGGAAGGAGATACGAAGTATTATTATGAGTTATTGAGCTCCATGACAGGGGAAAATATATCAGGCGAGTATCAGCTGATGCAGCTTTTGTCAAGCCTGGCGGATATGAAGAGAGAGTACAAGAAAGTGCTCAATGCACTTGAGAGTGTCCGGCAGAAGGGATACGGTGTTGTCACACCGGAGCGGGATGAGATCGTGCTGGATAATCCGACTCTGATCAAACATGGCAATAAGTACGGTGTGAAAATCAAGGCGCAGAGTCCTTCAATCCATATGATTAAGGCCAATATCGAGACGGAAATCGCGCCGATTGTTGGGACACAGCAGCAGGCGCAGGATCTGATCGGATATATCTCAGACGCGGAGACCTCCAAGGAAGGAATCTGGGAGACAAATATCTTTGGCAAGACCGTTGAACAGCTGGTCAATGACGGCATCACGAGCAAAGTTTCCATGATCGGAGAGGAGAGCCAGATCAAACTGCAGGATACCATGCAGAAGATTGTCAACGACTCCAATGGAGGAATGGTTTGTATTATTATATAGAGAAAAACAGGAGACCGCAATCTCAGGACAGTGGTCTCCTGTTTTTATGGATATGGACAATTTATGAAAATATAGGACAGAGATATCCATAAGGAAGTTCTTTCATTTATGACGAGGGTGTGCTATAATGCAACAAGGAAGAGATATCAGTATTGGCAGAAACGGGAGGCGCAGTGCATGGGAATTTACTTGAATCCGGGAAATGACGGTTTTGGGGAAGCAATTCATTCCAAAATCTATGTGGATAAGACGGGATTGATCGCCTGCACAAATGAATTCATCGGCACAGAACAAAAATTTGTCTGCGTCAGCAGACCACGGCGCTTTGGAAAGTCCATGGCGCTGAAAATGCTTGCTGCTTATTACAGCTGTTGCTGCGACTCTGAGGAGCTGTTCAGAGGACTTGAGATTGAACGTGAGAAAACATTTCAGGCGCATCTGAACAAATATGATGTTATTTACTTGAATATGCAGCAGTTTTTAATCCGGGCAAGGAATCGAAGTGTGACAGAATATCTGGAAGAAGCTGTGATCAGCGAGATACGCGAGGTGTATGGAGCATATTTTCCTAAGAAGGAGACGATCCTTGCCACAGTACTCGAGCGGATTTATGTTAAGACAAAGAAAAAATTTATCTTTCTTGTTGACGAGTGGGATTGTGTGAGGATTTTGACGGACTTCGTGACAGCGTGGCACGGATGCTTGGCGGTGGACGGGTCAGAATCATTACGCGCAGTTTTCGGAATGATATGCGAAACTTTGAGGTGAAGGATGACGTACTGACACTGTTGGTACATTTGGGATATCTTGCATATGATGCTGAAACAAAGGAAGTGTTTATACCCAATAAAGAGATTATAGAGGAGTTTGAGAACGCCATGAGCGTCGGAGGCTGGTCAGAGGTCATGCGCGTTATCAAGGCATCTGAAAGTTTGCTCGAGGATACGCTGTTGTGCAATGAATCCAGCGTTGCGGAGGGACTTGACAAAGCGCATACAGGGATCAGGCAGATAAGCCGCACAGCTGCATCATTGAAAGAATAAAAAAATAAGAATATAGATGAGGAGAATATGTATGGAGAATAAAGAATTAATCCGTCTGGCATTGGAGGCAAGAGAGATGGCGTATGTGCCATATTCAAACTATATGGTGGGTGCAGCGCTTCTGACAAAGCAGGGCAGGGTGTACAAGGGATGCAATATTGAAAATGCTGCTTACACGCCGACCAACTGTGCGGAGCGGACAGCGTTTTTTAAGGCAGTGAGCGAGGGCGAGCGGGAGTTTGCGGCGATCGCGATCGTCGGCGGATATGAGGGTGCGCCGAAAGATTACGCCTATCCCTGCGGCGTGTGCAGGCAGGTCATGATGGAGTTCTGCAATCCTGCAGAATTTCGGATAATCACAGCGGTCTCAGAGGAACAGTATGTGGAGCGGACGCTCGCAGAGCTGCTTCCAGAGGGATTCGGACCAGATAATTTATGATTTGGCACAAATTAGAATGATACCTCCAAGTTCAAAACGATTTGGGGGTTTTTACAATTCGTGCAGGAGACAGAGTGGAGGGTGTTATGGAAGTAATCATACTTTTTATCATACTGTTTGCAGTATTTGTGTATGTGATGATCAGGGGAGCGGTGGAGGAAAAGAACCGCAAAAAGAAGTATCGCAGGCAGCTCAAAGAACTGTATGGCAGTTTTCCGGACAGAGTTTACAGTTCTGAGGAACTTGACAGGATATCGCGGTATTACTGGCACAAACGTGAAAAAAATAATAACGAAAACGACATTGATGAGATTACATGGAATGACTTATCTATGGACAATATCTTTGCGCGCATGAATTTTACCCAGTCCTCGTCGGGTGTGGAATATCTGTATGCAATGCTGCGTCATCCGGTGACTGATGATAAAGACGGCACACAGGCAAGGATGGAGACGCACATTAACTACTTGATGGAGCATGAGGAGCAGAGGCTGGATATCATGATGGCTCTTAAGGAGCTGGGGCACACAGGCAAATATTCGCTTTCTGACTACCTGGATTATCTCGATGAGCTGAGCGTGTGCAGCAACACCGTACATTACGGATGCATTTTACTGCTTTTGGTGTCAATTGCAATGATTTTTGTGAGGACATCGTTGGGGGTACCGATGCTGATTGCTGCGGCCTGTTTCAATATTGTCACGTATATGAAGGAGAAGGGCGTCGCTGCCCCGTATGTGACGACCTTTTCCTATATTATGCGCATGATTCACTGTGCGGATAATATCGCAAAGCATGAATGCGGTTCAGAAATGAATGATTACATTGTGGCATTGAAGACGGAGAGGGGAAGCTTCGACGACTTTGAGAGGCATTCAGGAATGGTTCTCAAAATGAATGCTTCTACTGGTAGTATTGACGAATTGTTGTTTGATTATATTAAGATGTTGACACACATTGATCTGATTCGATTTAACAAGATGCTGAATATTGTCCATAAAAACAAGAAGGAGATTGTAGGACTTGCCGGGGATATCGGATATATTGATGCAGTGATTTCCATAGGATATTTCAGGGCAGCACTGCCTTATTATACGACGCCTTTTTTGCAGACCGGAAATGACAGTTCTTTGGTGATCAGCGAGGGATTTCACCCATGCATCGAGAATCCTGTGGCAAACAGTTTCTCCCAGAGCAGGGGAATGGTTATTACAGGTTCGAATGCATCGGGCAAGTCAACCTTTTTGAAAATGACCGCGATTAATGCCATTCTGGCGCAGACGATACACACCTGTGCGGCAAAAATGTACAAGGGTAATTATTTCAGAATCTATTCTTCCATGTCGCTGCGGGACAATCTGGATAGTGGTGAAAGCTATTATATCGTTGAGATTAAGGCGCTGAAACGTATCATGGACGCGGCAGATTCCGGTGATAATACGCCGCTTTTGTGCTTTGTGGATGAAGTGCTGCGGGGGACAAACACGGTGGAGCGCATCGCGGCATCGACACAGATTCTCGAGCGGCTGTCACAGAAGGGAATCTATTGCTTTGCGGCGACACACGATATCGAGCTGACGCATCTGCTGGAACGGTATTATGACAATTATCATTTTGAAGAGGAGGTAAGAAGCGGTGACGTGCTGTTTTCTTACAGACTTCTCGCGGGAAGGGCACACACGCGAAATGCGATAAAGCTCCTGGAAATCATAGGATTTTCAAAGGATATCATCCGAAAAGCCGACGATATGGCAGGCGCATTTTTGCGGGATGGTGAATGGAAGACGCAGTGAGGATTGATTCGTATGCGTGCCAAAGCACGCAAAGGGGTACAGGCATGAAGAAGGTATTGTCAAACTATCTGAGACCTTACTATGGGCGTATGCTGATGGGCTTTGTCATCAAATTTATCGGGACAATCATGGATCTGTGTCTGCCCTGGATACTGGCCTATATGATTGACACGGTGATTCCGCAGGGCAGACGCAATGCTATTTTTCTGTGGGGATTTGCGATGCTTGTCTGCTCGGTGCTCGCGCTCACATTCAATGTTATCGCAAACCGCATGGCGTCCAAGGTGGCAAGAGATACGACGGAGACGATACGTCACGACCTATTTGAAAAAATTATGTGGCTTTCCAATGCTAAGACAGACGAATTTACAAAACCGTCCCTCATCTCACGGCTTACGACAGATACTTACAATGTCCATCAGATGCTTGGAAGAGTACAGCGGCTCGGCGTCCGCGCACCAATTCTGATAATCGGCGGCATTCTGGTAACGATGACGCTCGATCCGGTTCTGACGCTGGTGCTCGTCTCGGTGATGCCCGTTACGGCATTTGTCACGTACTATTTTTCCAGAAAAAGTATTCCGATGTACAATGCACTGCAGAGGGCGGTGGATCAGTTTGTGCGCCTGCTGCGGGAGGATATCGCCGGTATCCGTGTGATTAAGGCACTTTCCAAGACAGGATACGAAGAGCAGAAATATGATACATTGAACAAAAAGGTCGTCACCCTGGAGCGAAAGGCAGATGTCACGATGGCCATCGTCAATCCAGCCACGAACCTTTTTCTGAATCTCGGACTTGTGTTCGTTGTAATTGTCGGCGCGTACAGGGTGAATCAGGGAAGTTCCGAAGTTGGGAAAATCCTTGCATTCCTTACATATTTTACGATTATTTTAAACGCCATGATCAATATTTCCAAAATGTTTGTCATTATCTCCAAGGCGGCTGCATCTGCAAACCGTATCATGGAGGTCATCGATGTGTCGGAAGAGTCTCTTCCCCAATGCTGCAAGAAGTTTGTGGAGGACGAGGCATACATTCGCTTTGAGCATGTAACCTTTTCCTACCAGTCGGCGGAAGCGGAACCCAATCTGACAGACATCAGCTTTTCCCTGAAAAAGGGGGAGACGCTGGGCATTATCGGAGCGACAGGGTCTGGGAAGAGTACGCTTGCCGCGCTGCTGATGCGTTTTTATGACATTGACCAGGGAAATATTTATATAGAGGGCGAGGATATCCGAACGATGCCGACAGGCAGACTCCGGGAAAGGTTTGGCGTGGTTTTTCAGAATGATACGATTTTTGAGGATTCTATTGCTGAGAATGTCCGCATGGGACGGACACTGTCGGAGGAGGATATCAAAAAGGCGATTGCCTGTGCGAAGGCAAAGGAATTTGTGGAGGAAGCAGGGCGCGGATATGATAATCACATCAATATACGCGGTGCGAATCTGAGCGGCGGGCAGAAACAGCGCATCCTGATTGCAAGAGCTCTGGCG
>CAMWXA010000264.1 GCA_947178035.1 uncultured Lachnospiraceae bacterium
GTAGTTCAGCACAGCGAAAAAGGCAGCCTGGACCCAGCCTGTCTTATCGTACATCCTGCCAAGCAGAACATAGCCCAGAATAAACAGCGGCAGTTTCCACATGCCAATCCAGTATCCCACAACGTTGGCAGCAAGCATCATCATGAAATATGCCAAAAACCGATATCTACAAATTTTTTCCGCTTTTCTTCGTCCAAGAAAAGTATCAAAAAAGTACAGCGTCCCCCATGTCTCTACCATAACAGTCAGACATAATATTCCCATCTCCATAATCACTCTGTCCCCTTAAACAGCGTGTATTGGCGCTTCACTTCCGGGTATCTTGACTTCGGCACGGATAGCCTCTTCCCCGTGGTCAGAACCATGACATAGCTGCTGATCTTCTCAATGTACTTCATGTTGACGAGGAAGCTCCTGTGCATCCGCACAAATCCCATCCCTTTCAAGTCTTCCTCCAGTTCATCCATCTTTTTATAGATACTGAATGTCTGTTGCTGCGTATAGAACACGTTCTTATGTTTGTTCGTTTCGATATAGATGATATCATCCACCTGCAGCCGCACATTGCCCTCCACAAAGCCATACTCCACCACCTGCTCATCCTGCCGGATTTCCTGCAGTATGTCATCCATACACTCCTGCAAAGTCTGTTCCAGATCATCTTTCAATAGGAAACGGCTCGCCTTTACCTTGTACCCGTCCAGCGCATAGTTCACATAGGCCGTGACCAGTACGATATACACCTTCGGGCATTCCGCCTTGATCTGCCTTGCCGTCTCCAGTCCATCCATTCCGTCCATGTTGATATCAAGAAATATGATGCCGCATTCCCGTATATAATCCATATCCCCGCACAGTCCACTGCCGGAGCTGTATTCCCTTATTTCAAAATCCTGCCCGTAAGCTTCCAGCAGCGCCCTAAGTGCATTGCGGTCGCTCTCCCTGTCATCGCAGATTGCTATCTTCATCGTCTCTCCCTCAATTCTGATTTCTTTTCCATCTTCTTTTCCATCACAAATTATATCGGAATTAATGTACATTTTATCAAACGCTGGTGCACAAAACTCCCATTTAATGCACAAAACGACTATATAGAGTGATACAATTCTCTTTGAGTTAGCGGAAATATCGGAGTATTTGAAAATAATAGGTGGATAAAATACAGACGAAATAGAAATACTGCGGCATCGATTGCCAGTGATGCAAACACTGGCTCCTCCATCAGCGCCTTGTCACCATGTCCCAGCGGATACCACGCCATCACGCGGCAGCCGCAGTCCTTTAGCATGTTAATTGTCTCGGTACACTGTGCAGGACAGGATATTGAAAAAATGCAGGCGTCCGTCCTGAGACGATGAGCCTGCAAACCGTAAAACAGCAGTATAAAAAATTTGTTAAAGATAAACTGGCAGAATAATCTCTATCATATAATCATAATCTTGCCCGACTCCTCTGATTTATCACGCATCAAAATAAGACCATCCAAAAGCCTTTCAAGTGGGAAACGGTGCGTTACCAGCTCCTCCGGACAGATTCTATGGTTTTGAAGCCGCTCCATCACATAATGCCAGTCGTCTTCCATGCTATGCGTGAATGAAGAGTTCCATGTCCCTGATATCGTCAGCTGGCTGCGCAGAATCTTCCAATACACTGCTTTCTGCAGTACCATATCCGAAGCCGGGTTCCCGACAAACACTACTTTTCCTGCCGGGGCTGTCAGGTCAACCGCCTGTGATACTGTCTCATTTCTTCCCACGCATTCAAAGAATGTGTCCGCACCCCTGTTATCCGTATGCTCCATGATCCATTTCGAAATATTTTCCGTCCTGCTGTCGCAGTAACAGTCCTCCCCCAGGCCAAGTTTTAAGGCCGTCCGTCTCTGGAAGTCTTTATTCCCCACTGCAAGAACGTTACGCACACCCACGTCTTTCAAAAACATTAAAAGAAGCATCCCAATCGTGCCAAGACCGCATATAACGTATACGCTGTCTTTATCAGGCTGTGCCCTTCTCATGGCGTGTACAGCGACCGACATGGGTTCCAGCATCGCCGCTTCCACGAATGATATACTCTCCGGCAGCTCTATGAGGTTCCATTCCGGCACCGCCACGTACTCCGCAAAACCACCGTCCTGTCTGGAGCCTAAGTAACTGTAATTCCTGCACATTTCATATTGTTCTTTCTTACATGGCGTACATACACGGCATGGGATGAGCGGGAAAACACCCACGCGCTTATTCTTCCATTCAGATTTCACGCCAACCCCCACATCTGCCACGATGCCGGAAAATTCATGCCCTGGTACGGTTGGAAAATGGTATGTTCCTGTCTTATAAATGCGGGGAATGTCCGAACCACAGATACCTACTGACTTCACTTTTACAATCACTTCACCCTCCGCTGGCTGAGGTTCTTTTACATCTTCAAACTGTATGTCGCCTATGCTGTGCAATACCCATGCTTTCATCAATATCCCCCTCTCTCTTTGCTTCTGACCGATTCCACTGCTCTTAATCATTCTCCCGAACCATTCACAGAACACTTTATAGTGTATTATATCATGTATCCGCCTTTCTGCACGATTTCACGGAAACGCTCTAAGTCCGCTGTTGTCGTAATTTTAAAATTTTTCTCATCCCCCGGTATCATGGCAATATCCATCCCTGCCATTACCGCAGGCTCCGTAGAACCATTAATTTCTAAAATCTTTTCCGGCAGAAGCACCTTGTTCGCCTCATAATATTTGCCAAGCAGGAATACTTCCGGCGCCTGCCCGGCATAAACTTTCCCCCTGTCCAATAAAGAAGATACCGCCTTCCCATCCTCGCTGAGATAGACGGCATCTTTCATCGCGAGTATGGGAAGTGTTCCGTCATGCCCTTTTATAGCACTGACACAAGATTTTATCATTGATTCTGAAAGCATCGGCCTTGCCGCATCGTGTATGAAAACCATATCTGATACATCTGCATATTCCATGATGTCATTAAGCCCATAAAATATTGACAGCTGCCTGTTTTCTCCCGGCTTTGAAAAACCTCTGAATTTCCCTGTGGCGTCATACTTTTTCAGACAGTCCGTTATCACTCCGTGCCACTGTCTGCATGCCACTATTCGTATAGTGTCTATATATTCACTGCACAATAACGTATCCAGGCAATAAGAAATAACACACCTGCCATTTACCTCCATATATTGTTTTGGAATAATGCTCCCAAGGCGTATGCCGCTGCCTCCTGATAAAACCAATGCATGTGTCATATATTTCTCCATTACGAATATTATTAATTATTGTTAATCTCATCACAGTAATGACGGATTTCTTTGATAATTTCCTTATATGGCCGCCCCTTGTTAAAAAGCAAAGTCGTACCAAGCACAAATCCATCCATTCCCTGCGGCGCATACTTTAATATCTTATCCGCGCTGCATGCTCCATCCCAGTATGTCTTAAATTCCATTTCTTTCCTTAAAAGCAGGAGCTTGTTTATCTTTTTGCCAACGTAGGGCAGGAACATCTGACCGGCATTTCCGGGATTCACTGACATAATGAGCACTTTTTTAACTATGCGGAGCATCTCAAACACAGTCTCTATGCTGGTCCCTGGATTGATTGCTATCCCCGGTATCATACCTGCATCAATTATCTTCTGCAAAGTCGTTGACGGATGATACTCCGCCTCCGGATGTATATATACCGTATCACCTTTTCTTAAATTTTGAAGGAAAAGATGCACATTATTATTTGGATGTTCAATCATCAAGTGCACATCAAGCGGTTTTTTCGTTGCCCCTGCTATATATTTCATATCATTTAATGACATCGCAAAATTGGGCACAAAACGCCCGTCCATAATGTCGATATGAAACGAATCAATGCCACCCTCGTCAAGTTCCCTTATTTCTTTCTCTAAATTGCCGTAGTCAGCACACATAAGAGATGCTGTAAGCTCCAAACCCATATATTTTTTCTCCTCCACGCTTTTCTAAATGACTATTGGTTTTTTACAGACGCACAATATATCCGATTGTACTCCCTTGCAGCTTTTTCATTCCCCTGCCGCATCCCCTCATTCATCCACCCACCGTTGAACTGATGAATTGTATATGTATTCCTTGTCTGGAACGTCTGCCCTGACATATAATCATACGGATGAAAGTAATCAAATGCGTAAATATTCATCCCCATGATATTCTGTGTTTTCCCGTTCATGACATAACCATTCCTTAATGCCGTACTCGTATCATAAAATCCACAGGTAGTTCTGTTTTGGCTTCCATCTTCACAAAGAAAAGATACATTTTCTCGATCATCCAACATCTTCCGGATTGCCTTATGTCCCTTTACCGCACCGCTGCATCCGCCGAAATTTATTGTCTGCCATTTTTCCACACCGCAAAAAGCCTGCTGGTAAAGCATTCCATCCAAGCTCTTAATAACTTCCACATCCGTATCCATATAAATACCACCATATTGGTATAAAATATCCAGCCTCGCATAGTCCGGCACAAACCCATATGCCCCCGCTTCATACGCCTGTTTCATATAATCGTTCTTTGTGACATCATAATTTGATTCATCCCACTGAATAATGTCATAATCAGGACAGTATCTTTTCCAACTATCAATACATTTTTGCAGATTATCCGGTATAGTTTTTTTCCCCAGCCAGATATAATGAATTTTTTTCGGAATCAGCGGTTTGTTTTCTAATGACGGCAAACCGCCTGAAATACTGCTGCAAAAATTATGGATACACATTATTGGCATGAGATAGCCAGTCATATGATTGGTGCAGGGCATATCCTCCAATTGCTCCAGCGCTTCCACATACCTGCTGATTGCTATGATAACGGTTGTATTTTCCCCGACATTGCCTAACCGGTCAACAGGTTCAACATCCACTTCCTTATTCCCGATGTGCATCATTTTCCTACGTTCCCTGCAGTTATTGTCAACATAGAACAGTACACGGCTCCATAAGCCATATTGTTTTAGAATCTCCGGAACTGTAACAGTTCCAATAACACCTGCCCCAAATACGACAATTGACATATCCCGTTCCGTTATTTCCTTGTTCATCTGCTCAAATGATGTGCATTTTAGTATCATAAAGTCTCTCTCCCATTTTTATAAAATATAAGGCCACACATGATTTGCGCCGCATTTCCGTTCCCGTATAAAGAATCATTAAATTCTTCATCAATATCGTTTCTTTTGACAGCCTCAAGAATACAGCCTGCGTCAATTGCGCAAAGGATATTATGATTCCCTTCCAAAGTCTCCACCCATTCCGTTTGGTTTCTCAAAGTAACAACGTTTTTATGCATGATATATGCTTCTTTTTGCAATCCTCCGGAATCAGTTACTACCTTGACTGCATTTTGGGTAAAAAACAGCATCTCCAAATATCCAAGCGGCTCCACAAAGCACACATTGGAATAATGATTCTTTTCCATCAGACTATTTATAAATTTCCTGATTCTTGGATGAACCGGAAAGATTACTGGAAACGCCAACGCTTCAAACGCTTTTAAGATTTCACTGAGTTTGCCTTCATTCTCTGTATTTTCTGCCCGATGCACTGTGGCAATATACCAGCTCACTAACGGTTTATTCCATTGGAATAAAAAAGAAAGCTTGTCTATAAATTCATTGCGTGGAACACTTTTTATTTTCTTTAAATAAAATAGAACAGCATCGCACATTACATCGCCAATTTGATAAACATGATTTATAATATTCTCATTCTTCAAATGACTGACTGCCGTCCGGGTCGGACAGAACAAATATTCCGAAATGTGATCCGTCAGAATCCTGTTCTGCTCTTCCGGCATTGCCATATTGAATGAACGCAGACCTGCTTCCACATGGATTACCGGAATCAATATTTTAGATGCCGCCAGCGCTCCCGCCAGAGTGGAATTTGTATCCCCGTACACTAAAACAAAGTCAGGTTTTTCTTTTAAATAAATCTCTTCCAATCCAATCAGCATTTCCGCCGTCTGCCTTGCATGCGTACTGCAACCGACACCCAAATGATAATCTGGTTTTGGAATATCCTGAATATTATGATTGCTACACAGGGACAGGACA
>CAMWXA010000265.1 GCA_947178035.1 uncultured Lachnospiraceae bacterium
ATATAGTGCTTCATAGATTCGGAAAAACAGTGGAAGAATATATCATCTTATGATACACTTATGGAAAAGAATGCAAATCGCAATGACGGAAAATAGGATTCCGAAAGATAGATTGTGCATTTTCAATTTTTTCTGGCTTTTCAAAATCGCAGAAGCCAAACTCGATTGAAAACTTACAAGATTTTGCGGATTGTTTATGGAGGTTGAGGCTGTATGTTAAGTGATGATATACGATACCTGACAGAACGGGCATTGTGGGAGACGGAAAATCTGATGAAATGCATCCCCGATGAGCTGTGGGATAAGCGCTATGACGGAATTCCGATGTGGAAGCATCTTTATCATATGATGTATTCTATGGACAGATGGTATATTAATCCCTGTGATGCTGATTACACCAATCCAGGGTTTCACACAGACACCCTGGCAGACCTGAATGTCATTCCCGAGGAAGGCGAAAGTCTGACGAGACAGCAGCTGGAAGACTATTTTACACAGATCCGGGAAAAAATACAAAATTATATTGCAGCGCTTGAAGATACAATGCTCTGCGAAAATCCGGCAAACTGTGACATGAGCAGATTTCGCCTGATTCTCGGGCAGTTCCGGCATTGGCACCGCCACATGGGAGTCGTCAATGGCTTCATCATAGAAGATACCGGCAAGTGGCCGTATGTGCTCAATATGTGCAATGCATACCCTGATTCGCCGATGCCAAACTTTTATTGATGGGACTGACAAGTCAGATCGATATGTTATTTTTGCAGGAGATATGTCATTATGGTACTAAATACAGGAAGCAGGACTGATATCCCTGCATATTACAGTGAATGGTTTTACAACCGCGTCAGGGAAGGGTCTGTGCTTGTGCGGAATCCTTATTATCCGTCACAGGTCACGAGATATCTGCTGAATCCGGAAGTGATCGATATTATGGTTTTCTGCACCAAAAATCCACTGCCAATGCTGAGGGATAGCGCCTCGCTCAAGGCATTACTGTCAACTTTTGACACCTTCTGGTTTGTGACAATCACTCCCTATGAGGCAGATATTGAACCGTTTGTTCCACCAAAAGAGCAGGTGGCTGCGTCCTTCCAGACACTTTCTAACCTGACAGGAAAGCAGCGGATCAGCTGGCGTTATGATCCTGTTTTTATTACAGAAAAGTACTCTGTCGCCTACCATATCAAACAATATGCCGCCATGGCGAAAACACTTTCGAAATACACCAGCCAGTGTGTTGTCAGTTTTATTGATTTGTATGAAAAGACGAAGAAAAATTTTCACGGAATACGCAGTGTCACGCATGAGGAGCAGGAACAGCTTATCGAAGCCTTTTCCGAGACTGCGCGCGCGTATGGACTACAGATTCATCTGTGCTGCGAAAATACCGCGCTCGCAAGGGAAAATGTCGACGCCTACTGCTGTATGTCAAAGGCTGGGCTGGAAAAAGCCCTGGGCTGTAAGCTGGAGGTTCCGCAGAAGAAAATGGCGCGGGCGGAATGCGCCTGTCTACTCGGTGCTGATATCGGTGCATATAACACCTGTGGACACGGCTGTCTTTATTGTTATGCCAATTACGATAAGTCCACAGTCATTTCCAATATGAGAAAACACGATCCGCATTCCCCTTTTTTGATCGGAAAGCAGCGGGAGGACGACATTGTCAAAGATGCTGTCCAGAAATCGTGGAAAAACAGGCAGCTGGATTTGTCTGCGTTTCTCTGACTGCTGCCGGCAACAGGATAATGGTATTAATAGAACCTCTTAGTTCCCAAAACAGACCACTTGATGAAAAGCTATTTACATCGGTGGTTTGTTTGCTTATGATAAGGAACTGTAAGAAATAGTGCAATGATGATTGCGCAGTAAGTCTGCTGCTGATGACAGGAGAAAATGTTCTGGAACGAACGAGAAGCAGCCGGATGGATTGCGTCACAAATTTACTGATTACAGTTGTATGGAGGGATCATAAGATGGCAGGAGCAGAGAGAAGATACAGGGGAATTTATATCGTAACGGCATTTTTCGGATTGGTTTCAGCGTGTTTCATGGCAATCTTTTCATTTTGCCTTGGGCGTGTGGTCGATGTGGTAATCAATCCGTCCGATTCGATTCAGGCGACGATGCTGTTGTGTATTGGCATGGCAGTGTGCGGGCTGATTGCCTCGTTTTTGTACGATTACGCAAAGATTGTCTATGTCAATAAGATTGTCCGCTGCCTGAAAACCAATCTTTACAAAGCGCTTTACCACAAGGAGCTGAATGTCTTTTTGTCCGAAAAAAACGGTCACTATCTAAGCCTTTACTCGAAGGATATTGATCTTGTGGTGGACAATTATCTGATGCCTAAATGCAGCATCATTTCGAACATTTTATCGGCAGCAGTCAGCCTTTTATCTATTTTTATCATCAATTGGAAACTTGGCCTGTCGTTTGTCGCGCTTTCTGTCCTGACGGTGATCCTTTCTCAGCTTCCGGGAGCAGTCATGGCGAAGAAGACGGTGGAGTACACGCAAAATAACAGCAGCTACATGGCTGTACTCGAAAACTACCTAAAGGGTTTTGAGCAGGTAAAGCTTTTGGGATTAGGAAAGCTTTTCAGCGGCAAATTAGACGCAAATGATCGTGCGTATGAAAAAGCCAGAAAAAGCTATCTCTTCGCAAAAGTTGCCGCCACTGACATCGGAATGTTTATCGGAATGATTTCCCAGCTCTCGTGTATGGCTGTCGGAATCTGGTTTGTCCTAACAGGAAATATGACAGTGGGACTCCTGATTTCTGCAGTTCAATTGTTAAACGGCGTATTCTCTCCATTGCAGAGCTTCGTGCAGGATAAAAACCTGATGGGAACGGCGGGTGAGATTATCCAGCGGATTGACAAGGAACAGACGATAGCAGAAAAAACGGAGAAAGAGATAGCAGGAGAAGTGCGGGAAATTGCATTTCATGACCTGAATCTGCAGTTTGGGAATAAGGAGCTCTTTCACGATTTTAACATGACCTTTGAGGCGGGCAGGAAATATGCCATTGTTGGAGAATCAGGGAAAGGGAAGTCCACATTGATGCGGCTGCTGATGAAATATCTGACAGAAAACGAGTATCAGGGCGATGTCACAATTAACCGGCAGAATATCAAGGCAATTGATTCCGACAGTATTTACAATAAAATCGGTTATATCCAGCGAAATGAATTTCTGATTGACGGCTCTGTCAGAGACAATATCGTACTGTATAGAGACAGTTCTAAAACGGACGTAACACAAATCTGCGAGAATTTAAAGCTTGACAGTGACCTTGTCTCCAAAGAAATTGATATTTCAGATTCCGGTGAGGTGTCCTTCGGAGAGAAGCAGCGAATCGATATCGCCCGCTTTATGATGCATGACTACGATGTCCTCGTGTTTGATGAGCCGACAAGCAATCTGGACGCCGATACAGCGAATGAAATATTTAATATGATCTTTGGCATCAGGGATAAGATTGTCATTGTCATCACACACGACAGAAGCAGGAAAGTGCTCGACAGATTTGACACGGTGCTGCAGCTGTGAGAAAACAGGAAAGTGATTTGACCATTGCGTTTGTCACTTTCCTATTGTATTTTTCAGACTTGCTCTAAAATTAATAATATCGTTTTGAAAAGAAAGACTTCTATACGGGGAGAGTTCCGAAGAATGCGGTAAAATGGGCATTCTTCGGAACTTTTTGGTGTTTAGGTGGTGTTTAAATTTATCACACGCAATAGTGCAGCACAAAATCTTGGGAGATATTATCGAACTAATGTATGGTATCTTGCAAATGTTATGCTCCTGTGCTAAACTAAGCACAGTGATAAGTTGGGATTTAAAGAGGATGATAATATGCAGGAGGCTGTATTGAAAATACAAAAATTAGGAGCACCGCCGGAGGGATTTGAAGAAGGCGGGTGTCCGGAAGATGATGGATTTCCATCGGATGAAACCCTCGATTTGTGGGATGAATATCAGAACGCTGTGGTAACCATCAGCCAGCCTGTTACATGGGAAGAAGCGGAAATCTTGATAAAGTGCTGCCCTACTGACCGAATGGCTGGAATAGAATGGTCACTATTGCACTGCATAGAAAGCTGTATATCGAACCATGATCTGCTGGAAACACCAGGTGGTTTAGAAAAATATAAGAGTTTAATCAAAAAATGCAATTCAGATATGATGAAAGGAATGTTATTGGAACGATTGGAGTCGTATCTTTCAAAGCATAATTAGATATTCGATAACTTCCAGCTTGTTCTGGAACTGCACATAAAGAAAACCGAGGAGAGATGCTATGAAAAAGCTGTTTACTGTTATCCGCCAGGGCAGACTGGACGAGGTGGCTCGGATTCTGGATAAAAATCCGGATTTGATCGCCTGCCTTGCCAAGGCTCCGCCCAAGAAAGACGATGGCCAGTCGCCCCTGATGAGAACGGTGGGCAGATTTTACCCAGCCATGGGTATCTATGAGGAAATAGATGTATGCTTTGAAAGGAGTGCTGATAAAAATGACAGAGTCGGAATTGAGAAAAAAAGCTACCGAAATCCAGTCGCTGTTTCGAGATGAAACTATACCGGATGAGGAAATCATTCTCCAGATCAAGGAGTTTCCGGAACTGGTTCATGCAAAGTGCCTGTCAGGCGCGAACCTGTTTCTTTCGGCTGTGCTCCGGAACCGGTTTCCCGTGGCGCAGGCTCTCCGTGAGATGGGCGCCGACATCCATTGGACGTGTGAGGCCAGCATGTTCAACGGCAATGCGCTGAATGTCGCCCATACTCCCCAGCAGGCGGATCAGCTTCTGGAATGGGGCGTTGAAATCGAGCGGAACCTGTCACCCCTGATTTCCAAACCCTTCAAGAACCCCGCCATTATGGCGGCAAGCCATAACGATACCATCATGCTGCTCTATTGGCTGGGGAAACAGAGGGAACTTTTCGCAGACGACCCGGAATATGTGGGGGAGATCTTCTATGCGGCCATAGACGTGGTGTCCATGATGAACCAATACAATATGCTCTCCTGCGTCATTGCCGATGATGAATTGTTTGGTATTCTCAAGGAAATCTATTCTCAGGCTGACAATGTAAAGTCCATTCGTCTGTATCTCAGCGCGTTAGGGCACATTGATGACAAGAGCCTGGATGCCAGAAAAAAGGAGCTGCAAAAAATATTGAATGCAAGGAAAAAGGAACTGTCTTCCAAGGCATAGCTTCCGGTTTGACTACCGGGCAGCCAAAGGCTGTGCAGATGCACAGATAAAGAAAGGAGCCAGATCATGGCCTGCCAAAAGATTGCGTCCCACGATGAATATCTGAAGGCAGTGGAGCAGTATAAAGATTCTGAAACTATTATTTTTCAGCTGCCAGATTGACAGTCCTGGTTTCTCGGGAACGGGAGCCAGACAACGTGGTAAAGGCAGAAAAGGTAAGGTTCCGTGGACAGGGGACGCTCGTCCCAACGGACAGAGTGGAAGTGACGGTAAGGTTAGGGATAAAAAGTGATGTACACAGGGAGGGAAGCCGGAATGGTTTTTCTCCCTATATTTTTGAAAAATCTGTTGACTTTACGGGCATTCAGAGCAATGTATAGTAGTGGAAATTTAAGAAAGGGGGCGCACATTTTATGCCAAGTGTAAAAAGGCGCGGGAACTCTTTCCGCATCATGGTATCCCTGAGGTACGGGATAGACGGGAGGTAGATACACAAGACGACCACATACACGCCGCCGGACTTTGGTGTATATTGGTTGTTTAAATCACCGAAACAAGCCGGTACGAAGATAAACGAAACACATCTTGGAGTGCCACGAAACCGCATGAAACAGGGATTTTCCAACGATAGGAAGCCCTATGATTGATTGGAAGTGGTGCTTGAAAAAACTGGTCTATATTATCCGCTAGAACACCATGCGGATTCTTTTCATTTTTCTCATAATGACCATATCCGCAATCAACAACCCATTCGACCATATTCGTTTGATTGTTTATGACAATAGAAATAGCGCCTATTCCAGTGTAAAAATCTCCAATGAATACACGTTCTCCAAAATCATTTTTGTTGTATTTATTAAGGCAGCAGATATG
>CAMWXA010000266.1 GCA_947178035.1 uncultured Lachnospiraceae bacterium
CCGCTACACCTTTTTGCCCACCGGAGATATCTTCACCTTTACCCAGGGCGACATCCTGATCAATCAGTTCCGCGGAAACGCCAAGGACGGATCTCTCAACAATATCTATCTGCGCATCCATCATGAGCAGGGCAGCACCAGCTATCCCCTGCTCGGAATCCAGTCTGGCAGCACGCTCTTCTGCGCAGAGAACTGCCTTCAATACAGAGGCCGGGCCAAGGAGATCTCCTACACAGTGACATTCCGCCCTGTAGGCAACTGCTGGTTCTGGGATGTCTCTCTCAGCGGCACCGGGCAGACCGCAGAGCTTGTGTATGGTCAGGACATTAGCATCGCACAGGAAAACAATGTCTACACAAACGAGTTCTATGTATCCCAGTACCTTGATCACAGCATTTACCGCACAGAGAACGGCTATGTCGTCTGCTCCAGACAAAACATGGCTGTCAGCGGGCAATTCCCCTATCTGCAGCAGGGTGTTATCGGTGCAAAGGCAGTCCACTACGCCACAGACGGCTTACAGTTTTTCGGTCTTTCCAGCAAAGAAACGGGCCGCCCGGACGCACTTGCCGGAAATCTGCCAGACAGAAATCTGCAGTACGAGTTTGCCTACACGAGTCTGCAGACAGAAGCCTTCTTTCTCGATGGAGAAAAGAAAATCTCTTTTTATGGCTGGTTCTCAACGGATCATCCCGCTGCCGTGACCGCCCCGGAATACCAGGACGAAATCATGGCCGCATATCATGCACCGTTTCATGCTGAGGGCCCGCTCAAAGAAGTAGCACCTGTGCGCATCCGGAACATATTCGGAGCCCCCATCTCTTCCGCTTCGTTTACAGAGGAAGAAATCAATCAACTGTTTCCCCAGCGGAATCTGGAGGAGCGAAAGGACAAAAATCTGCTCTCCTTTTTCACTGACGACCACGCACATGTCGTGACAAAGGACAAGGAGCTTCTGATGGAACGCCCTCACGGGACGATTCTCATCACACCGCCTGACCAGCATTTGGTCAATAGCGCATTGATTTCCTCCACCCAGTATATGTATGGTATCTTCAACAGTCATGTGGTAATCGGCAACACCGATCTGCACAAGCTCCTGTCCACCCCGAGAGGCTCACTGAATCTGTTGAAAAACAGCGGGCAGCGCCTGTATGTTTGTCTTGATGGATCTTACCGGCTGCTAAACCTTCCCGGGCTGTTCGAGATGGGAATGAACTACACCCGCTGGTACTACAAGCTTAACGACGACATTCTCCGCGTGACCGCGTACACCGCAGTGCAGTCTCCCGACCTCATACTGGAGGTGGACAGCAAAGACGCCGTTTCCTATGACTTCATACTGACCAGTCAGCTTGTTATGGGAAACAGTGAATACGCAAATGACATCTCCTGTACGCCCATCGAACAAGGATTCCGCTTTCCGTTGGACAGCGGGACTTACCCGGGACTGCACTATGATCTGACGCTTCCCGGATGCCGCTTTACTGCCAGCGACGACCGCATTTTCTTTGAGGACGGGCTCCCCTTTGATGAAACCTTCCTCACGCTCTCAATTCCGGCATGTGCCCGCTTTTCGATGACAATCCACGGCTGCCTGACTGAGGACGAAACAGACTGCGGACAAATAGAACCAAAAAATTATTCCTTTGCGCAGGAGAAAGAAGCCGGTCTTCAGTACTATGGCGGGCTGATCAACCACTTCTGTCTTACACCGTCGGCTCCCTGGCGGCAGGCAGACATTCTGAACGAGACACTCTGGTGGTATGCACACAATGCCATGATACACTTTTCCATGCCGCACGGTCTGGAACAACCCGGCGGGGCAGCATGGGGAACGCGCGACATCTGTCAGGGACCGGTTGAGTTTTTCCTGACCACACAGCGCTATGATCTGGTGCGCGCAGTCCTGTTAAATATTTTTGCGCATCAGCACAGACAGACCAGAGAGTGGCCGCAGTGGTTTATGTTTGACCGCTATTCTATCAATCCCGGCGAATGCCACGGCGACATCATCTTCTGGCCCTTAAAATGTGTGGCGGACTATCTGGATACGACTGGCGACGTATCTGTGTTGACTGAAGAGATCCCTTACGACGACTGCGCACAGCACAGCACGCTCCTATCTCATATAGAAGCTGCACTCTCCACAATCACAGACACCCGGATGATTGGAGACACTGGTCTGATTACATATGCCGGCGGCGACTGGGATGATACCCTGCAGCCCGCAAAGGAGGACTTGAAGCAGCGCCTTGTGAGTGCGTGGACCGTCGCACTTGCCTATCAAACCTTCTGTGCACTTGGCAAAGCACTGCACACCGCATCCGAAAAACTGTCCGGACAGCCCGCCGGCAAAACCGCCGACATCCTGTCTGTTCAATTTGACGCGTTAGCCGGCCAGGTAAAAGAGGCTTTCGGGCAAATACTGATAAAAGATGGTGTCATTGCCGGATTTCTTGACTGCGGCGACACCTATACCTACATGCTGCACCCCTGCGACGAAGTGACCGGCATTCACTACCGGCTGCTGCCGATGACACGCAGCATTATCGCTGAGCTTGCCAGCCCTGCACAGGCCCGACGCAACGCAGACTTGATTTGCGAACACCTCAAATGCCCGGACGGTGTGCGGCTGATGGACAGACCCGCCAGCTATGACGGCGGCGTCAGCCGCTTATTCAGACGCGCAGAACAGGCCGCCAATGTCGGGCGTGAAATCAGCCTTCAGTACACGCATGCGCACATCCGTTATATTGAAGCGATGGCAAAGCTGGGAAATGCGCGGGAGGCATGGGATTCCCTGTTTTGTGTCAATCCTATCCTGATCCAGGACACAGTGCCAAATGCCTGCATCCGGCAGGGCAACATGTATTTCAGCAGCTCTGACGGTGCCTTTTCTGACCGTTACCGCTACGCGGAGGACTTCCATCTGCTGAAAGCCGGAGAAATCGGCGTGAAGGGAGGATGGCGTCTGTATTCCAGCGGCCCGGGCATTTATATCCGCCAGGTTATCCAGAACATTCTGGGCATTCGGCTGATGAAAAACGCGCTGCTGATCGACCCTGTCCTTCCACCGGAAGCAGACGGGCTTCAGTTTTCCTTTGTCTGCTTTGGCAGCTCCTTCACCTTCCGCTACCACACAGGTGCGGAAATGTCCCCCGGGCAGCATATGCGGATTATGGATGGCGGCTCCGATCTCGTCTTCCAGACGCTTCCCAATCCATACCGCGCAGGCGCATCCATGCTCCCGCGCGAAGTGCTGGAACGTTCCAGCGGCACACTTGACATCTATATCAATTAATATTATTTCAGGAGGTTTCTATGAAACTATTATATCTTGGAACCGCAGCAGCAGAGGGGTGGCCAGCCCCCTTCTGCCACTGTGAAAACTGTAGAACAGCGCGAATCAAAAAGGGAAAAAATCTGCGCAGCCGGCCGCAGGTGCTAATCAACGATGATCTGCTGATGGACTATGGTCCCGACACGTTCAGCCATTCCCTGCAGTATGACCTGGAACTGGACCGCGTCAAAACTGTACTGCTCACGCACTCCCACTCCGATCATTTTCATCCGCTGGACCTGATTCTTCGCTCCGAGCCATATGCATTCGGCCAGGACAAGGAGGCAATGCACTTGTTTGGAAACGAAAAATGCCACCAGATGTATCAGGAGCTTCTGGTTCATCCGGAAGCTCCCGAACACCTGGCGGCTGATGTGCACTTTACGGCAGTGCAGGCCTTTCACTCCTTTGACTCTGGCGGCTATCACATCCTGCCGCTCAAAGCAGTGCACGACCCCAGGGAAAACTGCCTGCTCTATGCAGTATCGGACGCATGCGGCAAGACCATCTTTTATGGAAATGACACAGGTGCCATCTGTCCTGAAACGTGGGATGCAATCCGCTCACTGCACTTTCATCTGGTCAGTCTCGACTGCACGATGGGCACTGCCTCTGCCTGTGAAGGTCATCTGAATCTGGAGGCATGTTTTCAGATACGGGAAAAGATGCTGCAGGAAGGCTGCGCCGACAGTTCCACAGTCTTCATCGTCACACATTTTTCCCACGGGTGCTGCCCCCTGTATGACGAGCTTTCCGCGCTGGCTTCCGCGGGAGGGTTTCTGACCGCATACGACGGGATGACCGTTGCTGTCTGAACTGCCTCTCCAAAAAACTTTACTCAAAAAGTCAAACCCGACACACCCCGCTCTGCTATAATGGTATTACGATATCGGAAAGGGGACAATTACGTTATGCAGAGACGACATGTAGATATCAATGAACTGTATGATTTATTTCAGGAGAGGAAGGACTGCTTTTTCGTCCTTTGCGACATCAAGCATATGACAGCAATTAACGATATATCAAGAAAGGCCGGGGATCTGGCAATCTTAGAGCAGATGCGGCGCATGACTGCGGTGTCGGGCGAGGAGGACATATCATTCCGCATCGGCGGCGATGAATTCTGTATCCTGACAAGCAGCAGCGATCAGACCTATGCAAAACAGATCGCCGAGAAGATCCGCGGCATGAACGGGCAGACATTTTCCTATGAAAATCAGGAAATACCGCTGAATCTGTATGTCACTGCGGTAAGCATCAAAGAATGCAGCCGCTACGACGAAGTTTTTGCCGGACTGCACAATGCACTCAAGGCAAGCAAGGTATAAACAGACACAAAGCCCCGCCTTTTTTTGGCAGGGCTTTCTATATGATTCATTTTTACATGATATTTATCTCAAATACTACTCAAATAACTTCCCTCTCCCTAAACTTCGCAAATACACTGGCTGCATCTTTCACCCTTCCGGATTCAGCATCATCAATTCCCTCCTGTATCGCTGCATGAATTTCTGACGTTGACATGGAATCCGCCTCATACGATCTTGTTTTCGGAATTGTTATCGGAAACGGGATTCCCCCTACAAGATTAATCTGTTTCAAATACATATCGATCGCTGTTGACATTGAAATCCCCATTTCTGACAAAATCTTTTCTGCCTGCTGCTTGGCATCTGGGTTCACTCTGCAATTTAAAGTTGCTGTTTTGCCTGACACAAAATCACCTCCTGAAAAAATTGTACTGCATTTGTCATCACATATCAACACCTATTTTTTGTAATACGCCTCCTGCGCGCTGTACAATTCGCAGTACGTCCCCCTGTTGGCCAGGAGCGTCTCATGGCTGCCCTCCTCCAGAATCCGCCCGTCGCCGAGCACGACGATGCGGTCACAGAATTTGCAGCTGCTCATCCGGTGCGAGATGTAGATGGCCGTTTTATTCTGAATCAGCGCGTTAAAGTTCTCATAGATTTCCGCCTCCGCGAGCGGGTCGAGCGCCGCCGTCGGTTCGTCGAGTATGATAAACGGCGCGTCCTTGTACAAGGCTCTCGCAATCGCAACTTTCTGCGCCTCGCCGCCCGAGAGCAGCACCCCCTGTCCGTTCTCGTGTCCGAGCAGCGTCCTCTGCTTCTGCGGCAGTTCCTGCACGCGCTCCCAGATACCGGCAAGTTTCAGTGCACGCTGCAGCCGCTCCCCGTCAACCTGCTCACCGGATGCAACATTTTCATCTAGGGGAAAATCATACAGGTGAAAATCCTGAAATACAACGGAAAATATCCTGACATACTCCTCATAATCATACTTTGCAATGTTGATTCCGTTCAAGCGGATTTCCCCCTCCGTCGGTTCGTACAGACGGCACAACAGCTTAATAAGCGT
The DNA here is from genome assembly GCA_947178035.1 of uncultured Lachnospiraceae bacterium. Taxonomy (GTDB): domain Bacteria; phylum Bacillota; class Clostridia; order Lachnospirales; family Lachnospiraceae; genus COE1. Next base: position 5,723 of record CAMWXA010000266.1, read on the forward strand.
CGTCTTCCCCGCACCGTTCCTGCCCACAAGCGCAAGCTTCTCCCCGATTCGAAAGGTCATGGAAACGTCCTTTAAAATATCCTGCACCGTCCCCGGATAGCGGAAACTGACATGCGACAGTTCCAGCAAATACTCGTTGTCGTCGCGCTTCTCGATCGGCAGCGTGCCGTCGTAATGCATATTCGGACGTGTGATAAATTCCTCGTAAGTGGCCAGATATTCATTCATATAGTTGATTTCCTGATATTTGCCAAGCAGCCGCTGCACCCCGGCAACCATGGTGATGACTGCGCCAGCGTACATGGTCACTTCCCCGATGGTGATACTTCCCGCAATTGCTTTCGCAGCGATACAG
>CAMWXA010000267.1 GCA_947178035.1 uncultured Lachnospiraceae bacterium
GGACAATCTCCCTGAAGAGTGCGCCAGGTGAGGGAAGTGAATTCCACATTACGCTTGACTTGGAGAAGGCTGACACAAAGGAAGTAGATATGACACTCCCATCATGGAGGGTGCTTGTGGTTGACAACAATGAGGATCTTTGCCTGAGTGCAGTTTCTTCTCTGAAAGAGATTGGAATCAGCGCGCAGTGGGCTACAGATGGAAAGAAAGCGCTCGAGATGGTAAAGCAGTGCCATGAGGAGGGAAATGGTTATGAAGTGGTACTGCTCGACTGGAAGATGCCAGATATGGATGGTCTACATACTGCGCGAGAGATGCGAAAGCATTTGGGACAGAATGTTCCGATATTGATCATATCCGCATATGACTGGAGTGAGATTGAGGATGAAGCAAAGGAAGTTGGCATTCAGGGATTTATTTCTAAGCCATTGTTTAAATCGAATCTGTATCTGGGGTTAAAGCGTCATATGATGGATGTAGTTGATGAGGAGAGGCATGAGGATACGAGTATACAGCAATTTGGCGGAAAGAGAATTCTCCTGGCAGAGGACAATGATTTAAATTGGGAGATTGCAGAGGATCTCTTGTCCGAAGCCGGGTTCGAATTGGAGCGTGCAGAGAATGGTAAGATCTGTGTCGAGAAATTCGAGCAGTCAGAAATGGGATATTATGACGTGGTACTGATGGATATTCGAATGCCTGTGATGAACGGGTATGATGCGGCAAAGGAGATTCGCGCCTTGCCGCGTGAGGACGCCAATTTGCCAATTATTGCTATGACTGCAGATGCGTTTTCGGATGACATCCAGCATTGCCTGAGCTGCGGCATGAATGAACATGTGGCGAAACCGATTGACGTGAACAGGCTGACACAGCTGTTCAAGAAATATCTGAAATAAAAGAGGACCAATCGTCCTCTTTTTGTTATGCGCAGGAATGAGAACAGCAATCGAACAGGCCTTGATAAAAATGAAATATAAGAATGGAGAAACGTTATGGAGAGAAAACAGTTAGGAAGAATTGTTGTGCCGCTTTTGGACTGGTATCATGAGAACAGAAGAAATCTGCCATGGAGGGAGAACATGGAACCATACCGTGTGTGGGTGTCGGAGATCATGCTGCAGCAGACGCGCGTGGAGGCGGTGATTCCGTATTATAAGCGTTTTATGGAGCGTTTTCCCACAATTGTATCACTCACGGCGTGTGAGGACGAGGAGCTTTTTAAGCTGTGGGAAGGATTGGGATATTATTCGCGTGCGCGGAATCTCAAGAAGGCTGCACAGGTGATCTGTGAGCGGTATGAAGGGCAGTTTCCGGCTGGATATGAGGAGATTCTTGCGCTTCCGGGAATTGGCGCATACACGGCGGGAGCGATATCGTCGATTGCTTTTGAGCAGGCGAAGGCGGCGGTTGACGGCAATGTGCTGCGTGTGGTTACGAGACTGACGCAGGACAGTCACGACATCACGGACGCGAAATTCCGCAGTCAGGTCACAGCGGATTTGGAAACGATTTATCCGGCAGAGGGGCGGGGAGCGTTTACGCAGAGCCTCATGGAGCTTGGTGCGGTAGTGTGCGTGCCGAACGGAGAGCCGAAATGTGGGGAGTGTCCGCTGCGCAGTCTGTGCGGCGCTTACAGCAGCGGGACACAGCTTCAATATCCGGCAAAGAAAAAGAAAGCGGATCGCAAAATAGAGCAGAAGACGGTACTGATTTTGCAGTTTCAGGATAAGATTGCACTGCGAAAGCGCGGGGACAAGGGCGTTCTGGCGGGGATGTGGGAGCTTCCGAATATCAATGGCATATTAAGCGAACAGCAGGTGGTGCACTGGCTCTCAGAGCGCGCGTTTGTGGTGAAAGCAGTCAAAGCACCTGCGCGTGGCGGTAAGCAGTTAAAGCATGTTTTTACCCACATCGAATGGCATATGACGTGCTGGATTGTCACTTGTGAATATGCGGGGAGCGATAATGAGATGACATGGGTGACAGCGGAGCAGCTGGAAAATGACATCGCACTTCCAACTGCGTTTAAGAAGGTGTATCAGAAATGTTTCCTGAATAAGACCTGATATCGCGAAAGAGAACCTTTCCGGCTAAGAAGGTGTATCCATACTCTTGGACAGTGTCCGGTATTCCGAGGGGGATACGCCTTTTTGCTTCTTAAAAATGCGGCTGAAATACAGCGGATTGTCATATCCGACGATGTTTCCGATTTCTGTCACATTGTAGTCTGTCGTCTCGAGGAGCATCTGCGCGTTGGTGATGCGTATGGATACAATGTACTGCATGGGTGTGGTGTCGGCATACTGCTTGAAGTTCCGGATGAACCAGCTCACGCTCATGCCCCTCGATGCGGCATACTCCTCAACGTTGATCTCTGTGTTGTAGTTGTCGTTAAAATACTGCATGGCCGTTTCCATTTCCGCATCCAGATAAACATTTTTAATCTTTTTTTCTGTGGTCAGCTGGCGGTGAATGGAGATGAAAAGCTGGCGCAGCAAAAGTGCCAGCATCTCCTGATAGTCCGGCTTGCGGCGTTGCAGTTCTATGATCATCTGTTTGAAAATCCTTGTGTACTCTAAGGAAGTTCCGGTATTTATGACATGCATGTCATCGGCAATGCCGTAGCTGCGGAGGACATTCTTGACGTCTTTTCCTGTGAAATGAACCCAGTATACTTCGGTCTGGTCAACCCCAAAATATTCGTATTTCTGCGGTTCCTTAGGGCGGTAGACAACCATATTTCCGGCGGGAACGACGGTGTCAACGCCCTTGTCGCCGAAATAGAAGTGTGCTTTGCCGGAAGCTACGTACAGAATCTGGAAATCCAATCGTCCCTTGGGACGGTAGGTGGGCAGGCGGGGGTGCGTAAACAGATGATAGGTGCCGCAGCTGCCCACGATGAGCGGTTTGCTCTTGTCCATGAAATCGATTAGGGAGTTGTTCAGGTATGCTGAGTTGATGAACATTTTTGTGTGCTCTCCTTTCCGGGGTAAGGCACTCACGCCACGCTGGTTTTGCTTTTATTGTATCGGTTTTACGAGGGGCTGTCAATGCTGATTATGCCACGGCACATTAAGGCATTCAGACAGGGTTTTGGCGCAGGATATATCAAAAACAGATGAGCTGGCGGTTTGTGGAGGAGTAAGTAATATAGGAAATTATTGGTCAGACGACAGGGCGGATGCGTTCAGAAACGCAGGATATGGGTATTTTCGCGCAAACGGTAGGCAGTATTTGCTTGCATCAGGAGGGAGACGACGAGGATATCTACAAGGGACTTACATTATGGGAGCCCAATGTCAATATCTTCCGCGATCCGAGATGGGGCGCGGGCATGAGACGTTCGGCGAGGACCCGTATCTCACAGGCAGGCTCGGTGTGCGCTATATCATGGGACTGCAGGGACACGATGAAAAGTATTTAAAGACTGCGGCGTGCGCGAAGCATTTTGCGGTGCACAGCGGCCCAGAGGATGTGCGCCACAGCTTTGATGCACGTGTGAGCGAGCAGGACCTGCGCGAGACGTATCTTCCGGCCTTTCGGGAAATCAAAACTTTTGGATTTTTCCACGAATTCCGACTACTACGAAATCTAATTCATTTATATAATGTATTTTATTATCAAAGTCAGCACGCTATATCTTATGTTTTCTGGTAAAAAATAGAAAGGCATGGAATAAATAGATTGACAATCTAACGGTTGTTAGGTACAATGTTATCTAACGACTGTTAGGGAGGGCGGAAAATGAATGAAACAAAACAAAAAATATTAGATGTCGCATTAGATTTATTTTCTCAAAATGGGTTTTCTGCGGTTTCAATCAGAGACATTTGTAAGGTAGTAGATATCAAGGAAAGCTCTGTTTACTACCATTTTAAGAATAAACAGGCGATACTAGATGAACTGTTGCAACATTTTGAATCAATAGCAACTGGTTTAATGAACCAATTAGAGCAGGCATTAACGATTACACAAAAAACGATTGAGGAAAATTTATTTGAACAAACTTGTGATTGCTTTTTTGAAAAGTATCTAATGGACGAATATTGCAACAAAATTATGAGATTACTTTCGATTGAACGTTTAAGTAATTATGAAATGCAAGAAATATATAATTACTGGATATTTGATAAACCATTAAATTTTCAAACAAAGGTATTTTCTCTGTTAATATCAATAGGAATTATCAAAACAGCAGACAGCAAATATCTAGCGGTAAAATTTTATGCACCGATTTATCTTTTTGCGCAGCAGTGGCTTTTTTGCGGAACATTGACAGATGAACATAAACAGTTTTTTCGGGGAAATGCGTATGAGCATATCAATAATTTTTTCAAGGAAATGGAGGGCATATAATATGGCGAATGTATTAGTCGTCGGTGCTAATCAAGGGATTGGTTATTATCTTGTAGAAAGATTACTGGAATTGGAAAATACAGTAACGGTGTTGGATATTCAGATTCATGCGATTGAGATATTAAAAGAAAAGTATCAAAAGACACTCCTGCCAATCATAGCAGACGCACGCAACCTTTCTGGTATTGAAAATGGTGTGTTACAGGCAATCCAAAAATTTGGAGATATTGACATTGCAATACACAATGCCTGTCTATGCACTTTTGAAAGTGAGCGTGACACAGACTATGAAATCTATCAAAATGTAATGGACATAAATTATTTTGGGGCGTTGAGATTAACAAAATCAGTTCTTCCACATATGCGCAAAGCCAAAAAGGGACGTATTATATTTACAAGTTCGGGGGTAGGCGTTACTGGACTTGCAAACATTTCTCCGTATGCCGCTTCAAAAGGAGCAATAGAATCATTGGCTAAATGTCTGCAAATAGAAAATGAGGAATACGGGATTACCTTTCATTTGTTTCATCCGCCATTGACAGATACAAAATCAGCATCGGGAATTTCAGTTCCAAAAGAATTTATGGCAAAGGCGAAAGAAGTTGGATATGGGCTGGCTAACCGCATATGGTTAAAAAGATTTGTGATTTGCCACTCTACAATCCAGACAGTGCAAATGAAGTTTTGCTACAGACATCCTCTTTTCATTGGAAAAATGATGACTAGGGCAGCCAAAAGAGCAATCGAATTAGAAAAAGGTGACGGGCGCAATGAAAAGATATAAAATTGCAGCAATACTTATTTTTATACATGGTTTTGTAGAAATATGTGCTGGTTTAGGCTTTATTCCCCTTTGGCTTTCAGATTTTGACACGTCTGCTATGGAGCAATATTTTGTGTTTATTGTTCCCTATTTACAAGAAAATATTCATCTAATGAGTATTTTGGGTATGATTTACGGAAGTGTCCGGTTAGTTGGCGCAGTAGGATTGTGGAAAAATAGAATGTGGGGATTCGTCATTTCTGTAATAAATTGCATTACAACAATGGTGTTGATGATATTTATGCTACCAGCAGGAATTATGGACGGAATATTTTCTTGTAGTTCGTTACTTCTCATAATGACAGGATATTTTGGAAATAGACAAATCAATGAATAAAAAATTGTAACAGTAAACCATGCATTGTCCTATATGGGAGAAAGGGGGAATTTTCTATGATTTGCACAGAAGCATACAAGGAGCATATCGAATATACATTTAATGCCTTTTGCAGAGTAGTCATACGCTATGCGGCTATCAACGCATGGCGTGACAGGGATAAGCGGCGGCAAATCCTCACAAACGGGAATCTTGCAGCCGCTTTGTCCTCTCTGCCGGAGAAAAAGAGGGAAATCATCTACCTTTACTTTTTTGGGCGTTACACACAGCAGGAAATCGGAGAACTATATGGACGCTGCCGGAGTTTTTTTGCGCTCATTTTTGGCATTTTCAAAAATCGCCAGTATTGCGCCGTGCAAAGGGGGATTAGAAAGAAATCTTCTCTCCCTTTTGGTAAATCCGCAAGCTGTCCGTGGAGGGAGGGCAAAGAGAAAAACTGCCTTGTTTCCTTCTTTTGGGCGCAAAAAAAGACGCATGGTTTACAATTTACTGTTCCATGCGTCTTTACGCTGTTTTGTTAAT
>CAMWXA010000268.1 GCA_947178035.1 uncultured Lachnospiraceae bacterium
GGATAAAGCCAGTCAGTACGGGCTTTTAGGTTAGAAAGACTCTCAGTTCCGATTTTTTCAATTTTTTTCTGTGCCTGCTTCAAATCAATACTGTCCGCATACAACATATTGCATCTTTGTATGAAAACTGAAAGCTGATTAGAATCTATCGAGTAGGAATCAAGCCCCAGACGTTTGGCTTCGAAAGGAATAGTTCCACCTCCGCCAAACATATCTAATACCCTTGGAGTTGCTTCATACTGTGATAAAAGCATTTCGCTTGCTTCATTTACAATACGGTCATCGCAACTCATGGCTAACTGTGCCATTGTGGTAGTTGCAACATTGCTCTTGTCTTTGCACAGGGACGAGAATACTAATGATCTCATAGCACTATGAGGTCGTCTTGCCCACCAAACATGAATTGTGTGCGAAGTTTCACCTCTGTGATACCTTTCGTTATATCCTGCAACGGACGATTCGTAGTGTAGCATACCAGTATCTATCAATCGTTCATCCTTTTCGGGGACATCACGAATAACGGGGCTTCGGTAACTTTGCTTATTTTCTTCCATCAAACGACTTTACCTCCAAAACTCCATCAATATAGGAAACAGAAAAAGTATCATGTTCTTTCGGTAAAGCACGAGTGAGTTTATAGCCTAAAGAAATACGATGATACTTGCGGTCAATATTTTTTTCGCCAAGATTAAAGCCGTTAAAGCATACATCAACCGCAGTTAATCCAACTAACATATTTTCAATGTCCGCATCCATCCTGTTGTTCCAAATCAAATAACCATATTGTCTTGCACCTTTTGTGATATGAATATTCATCTACACTACCTCCTTGCCGGACATATTATACCGCAAACAAAGCTTTAATTCAAGCTTTTCTTTCAAATTGGGCGAAATTTTTGTATTAGCAATACTAGTACCTTGGTAATACTATGCAATGTTGAGGTCAACACATCAAGCGCAGCCCCGACATTTTGATCGCATATAAACCCTAAACGCTATATTAAGTCACCAACCCCCACTTCAAATGGGGGTTTCAGACTGTAGACAAAGCGCCTCTGGCATCCCTAAGCCAGAAGCGCTTTTCTAATTCTAATGACAAAAATGATATCTGTGAGCGTTTTTATGGCAGTACCATCCCCTATCAGCCCCATTTTTACTTTCATTTTTGCCAGTTTCTTTAAATTCATGCAGACGTGGTGATCATACTTGTCCGTCCTCAGAACTTCATAGGGACAGTGGGGCAGTTCGTAGGCTGGCTTCCACCTTTCCGCAAGCTCCCTCGGCAGACTGTAAAACAGGATTAACCATGATTTGTCGCTGTCCTGCGGTATCTCAATGATCTCTTCGGGCAACATCACAATGAAACCTTTCGGGCTTTTCTGCTTCTCCATAAGGGGCATCTCCAATCGTTTTGAAATATCCCTCTACTATATATGGCATGAGAACGGCTGAATTGTTCTAATGTTTCCAAAATTATATGAGATTTTTTGAAATATATCGGAAAGGATAGGAAAGATATGAGTTATTATACTCAAAAAATGTGAATAAATCTATTGTTTCCACGCACAGGCAAAAATAACAGGTACTCAGCTTTCACCGAATACCCGTTATTTCGTTTACCACCCCCGTCTGACAGATGCTATAGTCAAAATTCTGGAATTACTTTCTTATGAGCACCCGTGTAACAACAATGGTTTCTTGCGCCAGCTTATTTGCTTTTAAACTCTTCTAGCATTTTATATAGTTCATCAATATCCTCCTGTGTATATGTTTCAATCCAATTGCCGCAATACCGCCTGTAACAGCATTGTGTACTTCTACACTGGCTGACCTTACGGCATTTTATCCAATTTATAAAGCGGATGGCATTCCCTGCAATTAGATATATAAAGTTCATGATAATAAGGCCACCACCAATCCAGCTTCCTAAAACTTCCATAATTGTCTACCTCCTTAGCTTTGCCCTCCGGCTATCCATACAAACTCTGCGATTTTTACATGCCAGATAAAGGATAGACAGCCTTTTTCAGATAAAGCAGCGTTATTAGCTATTTTCATTCTTACGATATTTACATTTTATCATACTGCGGGTTTCATTGCAATAAAGAATGTATACCATTGGAGCAATTTTTATTTTTATTTATTTTACAATAATTTCTTTTTTTCAGCATTTTATGAAAAGGAAAGTCAATAATAATTTTTCAGTAAAAAAACCGGCAAAGATATCTTGCAGACCGTGTTCTGTCTGGGTGAAAACATCCTTAATTATTTGCATCAGGCAGAATATACAAATATACAACAATATAATATCACAGGGCCGGTCTGTAATGTACTGGTATATTTTGGCATTTTAACACTGTAGAGCCTTGCGTGAATCATCCCTTGCCATTGCATGACATATTTAAAAAGAGAGGATGCTTTCTGCAAGCTGGCGCAGATCTTGTTTTCAGCGCAATCGGCTTTTCCATTATCTATTAAATGCAGAAGGGAGTCCAAGGTTTTCTATCCTCTGTATCATTGATGTGTGATGGATGTATGATTGATGTATGATTGATGTATGATTTTGCCAGCACTGCTTGAGTCCTGCGGATATATGTGATAAAATCAGGATGTGCCGCCGGGGCGGAGAAGGTATTACGTACTTCTATTCCAAGGATGGACAAAATACGGAAGACATAAAGCCAGAACAATAAACCAAAAGTTGAATGGAGGTAATCCAAATGGCCATTACAATTAATATTTATTACTGCGGCGAACATGGGAACGCAAGGAAATTCGCTGAAGAGATGGTTTCAAGTGGAGTTGTCAGCGATATTCGCGCTGAAGACGGGAATATCCGATATGAATATTTTTTTCCTATGGATGACAGGGAAACCGTTCTTCTAATTGATAGCTGGAGAGACCAGCATTCCATAGATGTCCACCACACTTCACCCATGATGGCACAAATAATCCAGCTTCGGGAGAAATATGATTTACATATGAGGGTGGAACGATATGTATCCGATGAAGCCGGAGTTCCTGAAGCAGATAAGGGATTTATAAAGGAATAAGCTGATAGCAAAAAGATGTGACGAATAAATGGACAAACAATAGGTATATCTTTAGTCAGATTGCCTATTGTTCGTGAAAATGTGAGCTGATACTAAGGGACTGTCACAAAATACTGCAGTTGCTCGGTGGAGGCTCACATTTTTCATGGGGAAATATATGCAGACAGATGTATACCACTTTCATCACCAAAGGAAAAGCATAAAAAAATGAACATATGCATATTTCCCTCAAGATACAATCTTGCATATTCAAGCCGCTCATCTATTGCCCAAGAATTTAAGGCACATTCAGAGCAGGGAGTAGTTTTTATCGTGTATACGTCAATGCTGTATCTATCCTCTTTTTATAGATTTTTTGAAAGCATTTTAATCAGTTTTCCAATTCCCGTATATTTTGTGCTATAATGTTTTATGTGAGTTTGTTTCCCTCATTTTTTCCCTTATCAGGGTTCGTAATGCCCCATGGGAAGATATAATACAAGGGGAACAAATCTCAATCGCAATTTATAGGAGCAAGAATATGAGATGGATTGACGGTAAGGAAATAAATATCAAACAATTTACAGGCGAAACTCTCTGTGAAAAACTTGCAACTGATTTGTGGGGTAATGATTATGACCAGTGGTTGAAATGTGCTGACTTTATTCAAACAGCTTCTTTCTTAATTGCATTTGATACTGAATTGACTATGGAAGGAATTTTCACATTTCTTGAAAATTCTATTGGTCATTATGCGCCTAATATTATACAAGCATTTAGAATAATTGGCGACAAGAAAGATGCGGATATACTTGAAGAAATATGTCGGCTTGCGCCACCGGATATAATGAGAGAAGAATTTTTAAGCGAAAATCAGCAAGAGTATGACGTTATCTCATTTGATGACAATCACGAACTAAACGAGGAGACGGAAGCAAGAATTACAGAACTTAATAATCAACTGTATCTACACAGTGGAGTTGATATATGGTCATTGCTTTTCACATATTTAGATGAACAGATAGAAAACCTGTAACTTCCGGTTTGCAGGGCTGTAAAGTGAGTGCAAAATCACTGATTATATGCAAGAATATGTATTCTACTTCAAGTTATAAGCAGTAGGAACACTTTTCCGACAAGGGAGTAGAAATATTAATCACAGAAGGGAGAAAAAAGTGGGAATGCTAAACGGAACAGGAGAACAGAATTTGGAGAATGTAACCGCTCCACTGGATGATGCGGAACGATGGGTTATCGCTACATATGCCATGTGGTCCGAGTATTATTCCGAAGGAGACTGGCAGTATATCGCAGGCTCTCCCGTGAAGGAGGAAAGTGCCTCAGATATGCAGTTGATGTTGAGCAGGGACTGGGAGATCAATAATCGGGAGGATTTGCTGGATACATTAATGTTTTTGACTGCTCTCTATGAAGATGAAGAAAATCTTGACCTGGAGGATATTGAGACAGGGGGATGGGATCTCTGCCGCGCATGCCAGATTCTGGGTATGGCTTTTGTGGCAGGCATCATCGGCCGTGAGGAGATGATGGGGATTTCTTTAATGGTGTGTAGTCTGATGCAATGCTATTATCCCTCCTGGATGCATCTGTACTCCAGCTATCTTAAAGGCTACAAAGAGTGGCGCCTGGGAGATGAGGATGAAGAGGATGAGGGGTACGACGAGGCCTTGGAAGACGTGGAAGCCCGGGAGGAAATCTGCAGACGATTGCTGATTATGCCCAATGGTCCCTGTTCAGTTCCCTGGAATCTGGAACTGCCGATCGAATTTGACGAAGAAGACGAGGAGTAAATGATTAGCGGGGCGTTTTAATATGCCCCGCTGATTTTTTATCCTTTCCTTTTTCCGCCTTTGGCAATACCAAAAATTATGAGAATAATTCCCACAAAAGCACAGCACAGCAAACACAGCCATTTCACATTGCCATCAATCGTGCTTTCCTTCCAGACGAAGGGGCTGAAAACAGGGAATGAGATTTTTTGGCCAATCCATATATTTATAAAGTAATCAGCATAAAAACTGAAAACGCCAATACTCGTTGTACATATACCCGCCTTAAGCAGTCCGCTTATTTTCACATAGCGGATCAGCAGGAACAGAACCCATACAAATACCAGAATCGGCAGTGAAACAGCTGGGGCAATCTTCCAGAACTCTGATGATTTTGTATACAGCCCAATGCTGAGCATCATCAGCCCGAAAAACAGTGTGGCTGATGTCATTACCGTCAGGCTTTTCTGGTTTCCAAGCAGCACTTTGAGAGGCTTGGTTAGAACCGCAACAGGAAGTAAGCACACAGAGAAGCCCAACAAAACGGATGATGCTGCAACAAAGAACCACCTTCCCTGTGTATATATGCAGATAACTCCCAAAAGCAAAAGCAGACTGGCAGTAAACGTGCCCATCGTCCAGAGCAGCTTATTTTCAGGCATCATCAATGGTACAACAATTAGTGATGCTGCCGTAATCAGTGATGCCAAAACAATAAAAAACCAGTCCAGCGCCGCCCCGGTTGCAAGATTGACAATCAGGCATACCAGAACCGGAATCATGAATATTCCGGCAATGACGGCACCCACCAGAGCGGATTTCCGCTTAAAAAAGCTGGCTTGGTGCCTAAGTACGTCTTCTGTCTCCAGTTTCAGACTGGTCTCAATCTCCGTACTGTGCATTTGCCGCAGGAGTGCAGAGCAGTTCCCGCATTCCGCAAGATGCTCTTCCACAAGTTCCCTGCTCTCACCACTGCAGATCTGATCCGCATAGAGCGGAAGCAGATCACGAATCACATTACAATTCAGTTTCATGATCATTCACCCTTTCTATATAGAGTTCCGCATATCCCCTACCACTACACAAGAATAGTGATCAATATCTGGCTGCCACTGCATCCAGATATCGATCAGTGCAGTGTCCGGGCATATGCTGTTTAGTGTTCCGCATATCCCCTACCACTACACAAGAATAGTGATCAATATCTGGCTGCCAC
>CAMWXA010000269.1 GCA_947178035.1 uncultured Lachnospiraceae bacterium
CCACAGCAGACACTGCACAGATAATCACAAAGTACGCTGCCCCTGCCAGCATCCCCCATATAAATCTGTGACTTGCTGCACCCTTGGAGAAAAAAAGTCCTGCCAACAATGAAGATACACAGTAAATTACAATAATACTGATGTCTACAACATTCTCCCCAATCGAAAACTTGTACAGTAATCCTGACACAAGCAGCAGCAACAGCCCGGTGATCAGATAGGCCGCCATCAAGCATTTCAGGAGAGCCACCAGCCGCTCTGTATTAAACGCATTTTTCACACCACCTTACCTCCTTTTTTCAAATATAATCTTGTATTATTGCATTAACACTGATATAATCTATGCTGATACATTTTAATTTATGTTACGTAACGCAAAAAGGAGTGATTTTGTTTTGGATACCCCTGGTGTCATACAGTTTGTGATTCTTGTCATACTTTTGATTCTGTCGGCATTTTTTTCATCAGCAGAGACTGCTCTCACCACCCTCAGCTATGTAAAGGTGCGTGCTATGGTCGACGAAAACCCTGTTGGAAGAGTTCTCACACTGCAAAAGATTCTTGACAACAGAAGCAAACTGATCAGCGCGATATTAATCGGCAACAATGTTGTGAATATCAGCGCTTCTTCTCTTATGACTTCCCTTGTCATCCGAATATGGGGAAACGCTGCTGTCGGTATTGGCACTGGCATACTGACTTTGATGGTACTTATTTTCGGTGAGATTGTTCCGAAGACATGGGCTATGTGCAACAATGAAAAGCTGTCCCTCGCATATGCAAGGATCATCTATTTTTTGATGCAGGTATTGACTCCGGCCATCTTTATCATTGATAAAATTTCGGGACTTTTCCTCGGAATCCTGCACATTGATCCGTCATCCCGCGTGATGATGACTGAGACGGAGTTGAAAACTTATGTGGATGTAAGCCATGAAGATGGAGTGATTGAACAGGAAGAGAAGAAGCTGATCTACAATGTATTTGAATTTGGAGACTCTGTTGCAAAGGATATCATGATTCCCCGCATTGACATGACCACAATCGACGTCAATGCGACCTATGAAGAGTTGCTGAGCCTGTTTCGAGAATCCATGTATTCCCGTATTCCTGTCTATGAGAACGATGTCGATAACATCATAGGAATTGTCATTGTAAAAGACTTTCTTCTGGTAGAAAACAGAGAAAATTTCAAAATACATGACATTCTGCGCGAAGGGTACTATACTTATGAATACAAAAAAACAGCTGATTTGCTGCTGGAAATGCGTTTGTTAACTACGAATGTCGCACTTGTTTTAAATGAATATGGCGCGACAGTCGGCATGATCACTGTAGAAGATCTGCTGGAGGAAATCGTCGGTGAAATCCGTGATGAATATGACGCTGATGAGGCCGAACTCTTTAAAAAAATGGATGACAATATATATGAAGTCAGTGGCAGCTTAAAGCTTGATGATATCAATGATGTACTTGAAACCAAATTTGATTCCGAAGATTACGATTCAATCGGCGGCATCATGATCGAGCTGCTCGACCGTTTCCCATCGGAAGGCGAATCTGTTATGACAGAGGATGGCATCACACTCATTGCCAAGAAAGTGGACAATAACCGCATTGAGACTGTGACGATCCTTCTCCCGGAATCTGAAAAAGCGCCCGAAGAAAAAACGGAGGAATCCGAATCTTCCGACATTAAATAAAAAATCAGGGGCTGCGCTGCACCCCTGGTTTTATTTTTACATCTCTCCATAAAATTTGTATGTATTCATAAGCTCTTCCGGCACTTTCGGTGTCACCTTCTGCAGCGCCTTAATCTTGAGTTCGAACTCCTGCTTCTTCTTCTGCGCATTCCTAAAGCTTCGTGCCTGTGCCACCTCATATGGCCTCTGGGCATTCAGCTTCATGCGGAGAGACTTCTCAAATGGACAGTATGTCGCAAGGATTTCCCTTGCCACTTTGTTCATTTTCATAGAGCCGTTTGCCTCATTCTTGATCCACGATTCATAGTCGATTAGGAATGTCTCTCTCGAATTATTTCTTGACTTCTGAATCTGCAGCTTGACTTTGTCGCGCGCCTCATCGGACAAATCCCTGTTTTTCCTGTAAAACTGAATATAGTCCATATACTCTGATGTGAGCGACTTCACCTTGACATCGTTCCATGCCATTCCCTGGATACAGCGGCAAAGCTCCCAGCGGAAACGCCCAAACATCTTGACCATCAAGTCATCTAAATTGGAACTGGTCATAATCGGGAAACAGAATCGTCCCGGCGTTCCCTTATTCCGGCCGCCAATCTCCTGCCACATGGCAGCATTCGTTCCAAAGAGCGGGAATAAAATCACATCCGGATACACATTTTTCATGACTGTCTCATTGATAATCTTGAGCTCATTATTGGAGTAGATCACCTCCCTGTAAAACACCGAATAATCAAGCTTTACGAGACGCTCCACGCTCTCATTGATCTTTTTTCTGGTGACAAGCAGCTTATCCAGATATCCAAACATCGCATCTTTGTACAAGATCGGCATATAGGATGACGGCTGCCCATACAGCGTGCGCGAATTGCTCATCTGCATATTCATAATCTCATACTCCACACGCTTATCCATATTGTTCAGCAGCTCTTTCTGCTCTTTTTCAGTAATCTCACCCTGTTTCTTGAGCGAGCGGAGATTCTCCACATAATCCTCATCAAATTCGCTCTTTGACGGATCACGCCTGCCGTCATGTATCAGATCAAGCCATTCCATCATCGTGACAACATTACATGGCCCTTCATTTGCCTCTGGTTCAATGCTGCACAGGAATCGCAGATGTTCTTCATCAAGCAGGCGCTCGTCAAGCATACCATAATTCATGAACAGCTCAACAGCCTTGGGCGGATGAAGCAATCCCTCTTTAATCTTGCGGTAGCATGCCAGGTAAAGCTTAAATACCAACGGCGTGATTGTCTTTTTCGCCCGCTTCATATCATCCTCGACTGACATTCTGTCTGACGCATTAACCAGATACTCCACATTTTGCTTGAGCGGCTCACTATCTGCATCTGCAAATGCAGCAAATTTTAAAATTTGTTCCATCGAACCACGCAGAGAAGCCACATCCCGCTTGATGTCCTCTTCCCGCTCCTCCTGAGACCGCTCCTCCACAACAGACACCGTTCCGGATGCAAGACCTTCTATTTTTTTCTTCAATGCATCTATATTTAATTCCGGTACTGCTTTCGCCTGGCTTTTCAGCTCTTTATGTTGGAAAATCATCTCATCAGCAATGCCATTCAGAAGCATATTTACTTCGTTTGGAATATCGCCTTTTTCCTTGATTTCATATGCTTTTTCACAGATATGATCAAACAGATTGTTCCTGGATCTGAAACACATCACATCCATCAAGTTTTTGATGTATTCGGTCACCTCGGCACATTCTTCAAACATGGATTCCACAAGCTCCACAATCTCATTCACCTGAAAATATGCCATATCTTCACTGTACGAAAAGTACATCTTATTGACACTTAGGGGAATCTTTGCCCCCTCCTCATAATAAGAGATTCTACTCTCTCCATCTCCCTGTGACTCCTCGTACGGCTGAAGCTCCTCCAGCTCATCGACACCGATTGCAGGAATTCCAAAAGTCCCACAAATCCCCTTATATTCCTCATAGCTTCTCTGAGCGAAAGAACACAATCTCTCTGCGCGTTCATTGAGACTTGTCTTAATCCGATAAATCTCCACCGCAGTTCTAAACTGGGAAGAAACCATAATAGCGCGATAATCTGCATTCTTGGCAATAATGTTCCGAATCGTCGTTTCTCCCTGCACCGGAAGTGCAAAGATTACAGAATCTTCCAATGCTGTATAGGTAGCACTGTAGAGCTGATTCTTCGCTGCATTCAATGCCAGGTAACTTCCCTGTGGCCAAACCATTCTGACATTGTCTCCCTGCATGACCACCTTCCCGGATAGGACAATTCCAATCTGATTCAGTTCTTCACCTTTCTTAAAGATGACCTCGCCTTTCTTCACTGTATTTTTTCCACTCGCTTTTAACATCTTCTTCCCTCCATATTTATCTTCTCCAAATCTATCCTTTCCGGTAAATCAGGGAAAATCTTTGTCTCACTGCAAACGCAGAGCATATATCCCTTCAATATATTGTATCGCCTTGTATGAATCGTATGCTCATGGTCTATATCGCAAATATAGCTATAATCCTTTGCTGTCACATATTGTCGAATGCCAGCTCCGATCCCTCTTCCGCTCAGCTTCACTGCACTTTCTTTTGCCGTCCACATGCTGTAAAATTCTTCTGTCTGTTTATCCTGATCAACCCCCTCCAGAGCAAGGAGTCTGTTGTATTCCTCCTCATGGTAAAATCTCTTTGCCAGAGTCATTTTCCATGGTTTCATCTCCTGTATATCGACTCCCACTGGTATAGAATCCACTGCACAGGCAACCCATTCCCCAGAATGAGATAATCCAAAATGAAAGTCTGGATAACCTTTGATGTATGGTTTGCCATACATTCCTCTTCCGAACGCTGCCTTCCTCCATGCTGCCGCATCATAACCTGCCAGCATAAATGCATGACGAAGCAAAAGACCTGCAAAAATACTCCGTTCACGCTCCTTTTGGCTTCTGAGGGATGATACCTTCTTCAGCCTGTCACTGTCAAGCAGCTCACACAGCTGTTCTTCCTCCGCTGCCTGTAATCCATAAGTTTTTGCTGTGTATATCTGCATTTTTCTCCTCTGAAACACTACCCCGGCAGCAAGTGCCGGGGTAGCAAATAATACCTTATTTTGTCATTAATACTTTCCGAAATCAGAATCCAGTGAAATGATACTCTCATTGTCAACATAATCACTATCATCATATGACGTCGAATCAAAATCGGACTTTCTGCCTTTTCCGGCAAGAAGTTTATACTTGCCAACTGCATTTTGAAGCTGTCCTGCAAGGCTTGAAAGCTCTGCACTTGCAGCAGCACACTGCTCAGACGTAGCTGAGTTGGTCTGTACTACATCGGCAATCTGTGTGATACCTGCATTTACCTGCCCCACAGAACTTGCCTGATTTACAGAAGCCTCCGCAATATTGCTTACAATAGCGGCGATATTTTCAACAGAAGATAAAATTTCCTCAAGGGCTGCTGCAGTCTCAACTGCAAGCTTTGAACCAATCTCCACCTTCTTGATGGAATCTTCGATCATCACTGCTGAATCTTTTGCTGCCTCAGCTGACTTGTTTGCCAGAGTTCTAACTTCATCAGCAACAACTGCAAAACCTTTTCCGTGAATACCTGCTCTTGCAGCCTCCACAGAAGCATTCAGTGCAAGGATATTGGTCTGGAATGAGATGTCGTCGATTACCTTCATAATCTTTGAAATGTTTTCCGAAGACTCGTTGATATCCTGCATGGCAGCAATCATCTGCTTCATCTGCTCATTGCCGCGAATCGCACCGTCTTTTGTATTCTGAACCAGCTCATTGGCCTTGTTTGCATCATCTGCATTGACTTTCGCACCATTTGCAATCTCCTCAATAGAGACTGTAATCTCCTCTATCGCACTTGCCTGCTGCGTTGTACCCTGTGCCAGAGAGTTACTTGCACTTGCAACTTCATTTGCGCCAGATGTCATTCTTGCAGCTGCATCACGGATCGTGGAAAGGTTTCTGTTATTGTCACGGAGCATCTTCACAATCGCTGTTCCAAGAGCATCTTCCTCACTTGCCTTCTTATAACTTGCTGTCAGGTCACCATCTGCAACCTGCTCCGTAATGTGAACCTGCTGTCCAATTGTCTTAGCCATCTGCTTGAAATCATCTGTCAGATCACCGAACTCGTCATTGGATGTCTTCTCGAGATGAATATTAATATCACCCTTTGCCATCTTCTGGGCAGCATTGGAAAGATTGGTCAAAGGATACTGAATCTTTTTCTTTGTTACTACTGTCGCAAAGAAAATACATAAAATATAACTGTAGAACTTACAAAAACTTTAATACTTAAATG
>CAMWXA010000270.1 GCA_947178035.1 uncultured Lachnospiraceae bacterium
AATTAGTTCGTATCTCGAATTAATTATATTCAAAAACGATTATCTTGTCAATCACATAATGCGTTTGTTCCCCATTACATACGCTTCAAAAATTCTCTGACATTCGCCTCAATATCACCTTTAAAAATCGCAGAACCTGTGACAATCACATTTGCACCCGCTGCCAGATTCATCTCCAAATTCCCAAGCGTTACCCCTCCATCAATCTCTAACTTCACATTCGGATAGCTCTGATTGATGATGCGGCGCATTTCCTTGATTTTATTAATGCATTCAATGATATACTCCTGTCCACCAAAACCGGGACGTACTGTCATCACAAGCACCATATCCACCATATCCATATACGGAAGCACGGCACTGATGGGCGTCTCAGGATTAACTGCAATCCCGGTCTCTGCACCAAGCGCCTTGATGTTAGCAAGTGTCTCTGGAATACAGTCACACGCCTCCACATGTATGGTAATGCTGTCTGCTCCAAGCTGTATCAATTCCTCTATATAACGCTCGGGCTTTGCTACCATCATATGCACATCCATAAAAAGATTGGAACGATTCCGCACACAGCGGAGAACCGGCATTCCAAAGGATATGGACGGAACAAACATTCCATCCATGACATCAATATGAAGATAGGGTGCTCCCGCCTTTTCCACAAGCTCCACTTGTCTGCCGAGTTCCCAAAAGTCAGCGGCCAGTATTGAAGGACATAAATAATTCATGTTAGTATTTCCTCTTTTCTTTTTCTTTTAGTTCTTCGTAAAATGCAACATAGTTGTCATATCGGACTCTGCTGATATGGCCTTCCTCTAAAGCTTCCCTTACCCCGCACACTGGTTCGTGAATATGTGCACATGTCATAAACTTACACTTTCCCCTATAAGGCTCAAATTCTGGATAATATTGTTGTAGTTCCTCTTTCGACAGATCAAATAGAGATAGCGAACTAAACCCAGGAGTATCCATAATATAAGTATCATCTGAAACCGCTATCAGCTCGGAATGCCTTGTCGTATGCTTTCCGCGCGCTATCTTTTCACTGATCTCACCAATCTCCAATTTCTTATCCTGCTGCAGGCAGTTGATCAGAGAAGATTTCCCCACTCCGCTCGGCCCTGCAACTGTTGTCGTTTTTGCGGACAATACCGCTGTCAGCAGCTCAATGCCTTCCTTCTTCACAGCACTTACAAACAATATTGGACATCCACTCTTTCCATATATCTCTTCGATTTGTTTCTTCTGTTGACTATCTGAAATATCACTTTTATTAAAACACAAAATACATTCTAATCCCTGCTGACGCATCATTATCAGAAAACGATCAAGCAGATTGTAATTAGGCTCTGGTCTTGTCATAGCAAAGATCAACAATGCCTGATCGATATTTGCAACCGCCGGACGTATAAGTTCGCTTTTTCTAGGAAGGATTTCCATAATATTCCCCTCCAAATCCTTCCTGTCTGTAACCTCAAATAAGACCTCGTCACCCACTAGCGGCTTAATCTTTTCTTTTCGAAATGTTCCTTTTGCCTTGCATGCATAAATCTCCCCGCCAAAGACATGAACATAATAAAAACCAGCTATCCCTTTTATAATCTTCCCCTGCATAATCCCCGCTCACTCAATTGCTCCCTAAAGAACGCCTGACCATGGCGTTCCTTCAAAAACCTGGCAAATCTTTGTTTCTCAATTTTTAGAAAATTGCACATTTTGCTTAATTACTGTCGCCTGTGGACTTACCTGGGTAGTCTGGTTTCCATCGGCATCCGTCACAATCTCCTCCACATTCTTGAGATATGTGATAACCACAATCCCATACGCAGATGTGCTTGTAAAGTTATTCAAATTAATCGGTACTGGAAAAGCTGTCACCTTCTGGTTGCTCCACAATTCCTGGCTTTCGTCAGCAGTCATAAGGGTAACAATCGCATCCCCACCTATATAATCCTCAGGCGCCTGCACCAGCAAATCACAACTGTATGTCGAAACCTCAATTCCGATGCTTACCCTTAAGTCAACTGTAGTGCCCACGCTGACACTCGAACCTGCCTCATAGCTCTGATAGCAAATCTGTCCCTCAGGATATTCCGAATTGTATGACTCCTCAACCTTATTTACCACAAGACCTGCTGCCTCCAGCGTACTAATTGCGGCTTCTTTGGAGTTGCCTAACACCTCTGGCATACGGACCTCTGTATTATCGCTGCCTTTACTTAGTACTATTGTAATTTCTGACTCAATTGGTGCTATCGTATTCCCTGCTGGCGACTGCGAAATAACCGTCCCCTTCGCATACTCTGACGAGTACTCATCAGTCTTTGCAACCTTAAATCCTGCATTCGTCAGCGCTGCAGTACCTTCTGCCTCTGACATCCCCTCGACAGATGGCACAGGAATCCCTTCTGATCCCGCACTGACAGTGAGTACAATTGTCGTATTCATGAGAATTTTATCGTTGGCAAGCACGGACTGCCCATCCTCAAGCGCTGCTGCTATGACTACATTTTTGGCATATTGTGTTGTCTCTATAAATGTAGTTTTGTATCCCAGACCGACGGAATTCAGTGCAGTCTTTACTTCGTCAATGTCATGTCCTTCAAACTCCGGCATCACTGCCCGCTCAACATCGCTATTACTGCTGTTTTGACTTTGAGAAGGCAGATTGCCCATTTGCTCAAAAATACCAGTTGCCTGGCCTACAAAATACAAAAAGATACAACCAATGATGACCGCCGCAATTACCGTGAGTACTGTCGTAAGCCTTTCTGCCTTTGGATTGTAATCGTATTCATTCTTGCCAAAGCGTTCTTGATAGTCATAGTCATAATCATCATATACATAACCGCCATCACGCACATTCTGCCGATTGACAGTCTCCTGTGCATAATCCTCTTCGTAATAATCATATTCCTTGCCTGACTTGCCCTGATTTGTCTTTGTTTTTGTGCTCTTTTTCGCTTTGTTCTGCTTGGTCTTATTCTTCGCTTTCTTATCTGCTTTTTTTGAACCAGCTCCATTCTCACTGCCATAGCGGGTATCATCGGATACTTTTGACGATTTCTGACGAGTCTTTCTCGCTGTCTGCTCCATGTCAACTTCATCATAATAATCCTCCTCATAAGAGGAATCATCATAAAAATCAGTATTGCTATAATTATTATTATTATTTCTCTTCGACGCCGGTTTAATCTGATCAGGAATTGCCTCCAGTTCCTCCTCATCCGCATACATCTCCCTGCGCGGCACCTTGTCTTCCCACACAGTATCAAGCACACCTGGCATGGGAATTGGCTCCGGTGATGTCATCTGACCGCCAGCCAGACTGCCTGGCACAGTCTTTGTCTTACCTGCATCATCCTCTGTATCCACCTGCGCAATCACCGCATCTGGATTGATCAGCGAATGCTTTAGATCCGCTATCATCTCACCCATGCTTTGATACCGCCGGTCCGGACTTTTCTGCGTACATTTCATAACGATATTTTCCACACTCAATGGTATTTCAGGAACAAAATCCCGCATCAGAGGCATCGGATTTTGTATATGTTTAATCGCGATCGCCACTGTCGTATCTCCATTGAATGGTACGCGCCCTGTAAGCATTTCAAATATCGTAACACCCAGCGAATAGATATCGCTTTTCTCATCCGAGAAACCACCTCTTGCCTGTTCCGGCGAAGTATAATGAACCGATCCCATCACGTTAGAAGTAATGGTATTGCTCGATGCCGCTTTCGCAATGCCGAAATCTGTTACTTTTACCTTTCCTTCCTTGGATATAATGATATTCTGCGGTTTGATATCTCTATGTATGATATGGTTGTTGTGTGCTGCCTCAATCCCCATCGCCACCTGTATTGCAATACTTATGGCTTCTTTGGTTGTGAGTCTGACTTTTTTTTCGATGTATTTCTTGAGTGTGATGCCCTCTACAAGCTCCATCACGATATAATGAATCCCTTCCTCTTCTCCCACATCATAGACATTCACAATATTAGGATGCATCAGCCCTGCAGCGGCTTGTGCCTCCACGCGAAACTTAGACACAAAATTCCTGTTTTCTGAAAACTCCTGCTTTAGCACTTTCACAGCAACAAACCGGTTTAGCTTTTGATCCCTTGCCTTATATACATCCGACATTCCGCCAGTGCCTATCTTTTCAAGCACCTCATAGCGATTCCCTATCAGCATTCCTAACTTAATCATTCTGACCTCCAAACGGTTCCACAAGAACCACAGCTATATTATCACGCCCACCATTCTCATTGGCAGCCTCTATCAGACGCCTCCCAGCCTCCTCCAGGCTGCCGCTGGCGGCGATAATCCTGTGTATCTCGTCATCCTTCAACATATTGGTAAGCCCGTCTGTGCAGAGCAGCAGCTTTTCTGTCGGTCCGATATGTACATCAAAGAAATCCACAAGGACATACTCTTTGACACCGACTGCTCTTGTGATGATATTTTTATCTGGATGGCTTCTCGCAGCCTCTCTGTCGATGCCTCCCATGTCTACCATTTCCTCGACAAGTGAGTGATCTTTGGTGATCTGCGTGATAAAGTCATTGATGATATACATTCTGCTGTCCCCAACATTTGCCACCGTCACATGACTTCCATCAAATGTAACCGCTACAAATGTAGTGCCCATTCCTTTGTACTTTCTGTCCTGTCGGGATATCTTATTGATATGTGTATTGGCATCATCGATTGCCTTCTGCAGGATATTTTCTGCATCGTATTCTTCTGTATAGCGTTCAATCACCGATACCGCCTTATCCACTGCGTGCTTTGACGCATAGTCCCCTGCGTTATGCCCTCCCATACCATCCGCCACAATAAAAAGGTTTGGAAGATTCCCCACCGGCTTATCCGAAGTAAATAAGTAGTCTTCGTTAATTTCCCTTCTCCTGCCAACATCCGTTATAGAAAATAACTTCACTTTTTCTCCTCCCATCAGTGAAAATCCGTCATATCCCGTATCCTTACCGCACCGAAAATTTTCACATTTCCTTATATATTAGCACATATGAAGCCTTAATTCAAGAATCAATGCAGGAAAACAAAAAAGCAAGGGTTCCCCTGCCTTTCTTCTTTACCTTCAAGCAAATGAGCAATCTCCATTCTATCAACCTCCACATCTCCAAAAAGAATCCCTTCCGCCAGTCTTCAATCGCCGGAATACATTTCCGGCTGCGCTGGCTTAGCGTGACGCCTGCGCAGCTGTCCGCAGGCCCCGTCGATATCACGCCCCATCTCCCTGCGGGTTGTGGCGTTAATATGTCTTTTTTCTAATTTATTCTGGAAATTAAGGACATCCCTTCGCTCCGACTCCACATAATCACGCTCTCTGATCGGATTGACCGGAATCAGGTTGACATGACAGTTTAAACCGCCCACAAGACTGCACAGATTTTCAGCGTCCTCGCCCGTGTCATTGACACCGCCTACGAGACTGTACTCAAACGTGACGCGCCTCCCTGTCTTGTCAAAATAATAACGGCAGGCATCAATCACTTCATGAATATCATATTTGTTGGCAATGGGCATCAGCTCCTGCCGCTTTGCCTGGGTGGACCCATGGAGGGACAATGCCAGTGTAATCTGCAGCTTTTCGTCAGCAAGACGTTTCATATTTTCCACAATGCCGCACGTAGAGACCGTAATATTTCTCTGGCTGATATTCAATCCATTCTCATCTGTAATCAATTGTATAAAGCGAAGCAGATTGTCATAATTGTCAAGCGGCTCACCGGTTCCCATCACGACGACGTTGGACACGCGCTCACCAGTGCTTCTGGATATGGCATAGATCTGGTCGAGCATCTCCGACGGTGCGAGGTTTCGCTCCAGCCCATCGAGCGTCGAGGCGCAGAACCGGCACCCCATACGGCAGCCGACCTGCGAGGAGATACAGACCGAGTTGCCGTGATGATACTGCATCCAGACACTCTCAACAAAATTGCCGTCTGACAGCTCAAATAAGAATTTTTTTGTTCCGTCAAGCTTAGAAG
>CAMWXA010000271.1 GCA_947178035.1 uncultured Lachnospiraceae bacterium
ATCTTTCACAGCCCACCAGTTTTCCCAGTCAAACACGATGGCAATCCGCGGCCTGTTGCAGGTGCCTATGACTTTCGGGGCGATCTTTTCGAGACGTTCCCCGAGCCTTGTCACTTCGCGGAAAACCCTCGTGTCCTCCCCGTTCCGGTGGTCGACCACTGCGCCGTGATATTTTTCGCTGCTTCCCCTGCCCTTGCGCCACTGAAAATACTGGACACTGTCAGAACCGCACGCAATCGCCTGAAGCGAGGACAGCTCATGCATTCCCGGTCTTTTCAGCCTGTTGATCTGACGCCAGTTCACGACAGAAGGTGTGCTCTCCATCAATAGAAAACTGCTCTTTTTCAGGCTCCGCATCAGGCTGTGCGCTGCCGCTGCGCCTGCCGCTGTCTGCAGCTCATCCGAACCGCTGTGCCAGTCCGGATAGCTGTCCCACGAGATGATATCCAGCTCCTCTGCCCACTTAAAATAATTCAGCGGCTCAAAAAACTCCATCATGTTGGTCGTGACGGGCAGACTGCTGTGGCTGCGGACGGCCTTGATTTCCTCCCTGCAAAAGCTGCGCTGCTGACAGTCCACAAACCGCCTCCAGTCCAGATTCTGCCCATGCACCAGATTTTCGCCGCGCGGGGAAGGGCTTTTCACCTGATTCCAATCTGTGTAGGTGTGACTCCAGAAGCTTGTCCACCACGCCGCGTTCAGCCGGTCAAGCGTGCCGTACTTGTCCTGCAGCCACTTGCGGAAAGCGCCCTGGCACTTGTCACAGTGGCATGCGCCGTCGTCCCCGTTTCCTCCGATTTCATTTGATATATGCCAGCCGATCACGCCGGGATGTGAGCCGAACCGCTCTGCAAGCCGTGTGTCAAGCTGTTTTGTCTTTTCGCGCATCACAGGGGAGCTCGGACAGTAATTGTGCCTTTTTCCCGGATAATTCCTTGTGCCATATGCATTGACCTGCAGTACTTCCTCGTACCTGCCGGTAAGCCATTGGGGCATCCCTCCTGTGGGTGTCGCGAGAATCGTGTAAATGTCATTTTCATACAATCGCTGTATAATTCGCTCCAGCCAGTCAAAGTCGTATCTGCCCTCCTCTGGTTCCAGATGACTCCACGCAAAGATTCCGAGTGAGACACAGTTTACATTTGCCTTTTTCATCAGCTGCAGATCTTCCTCCAGGATTTCCGGTCTGTCAAGCCACTGGTCCGGATTGTAGTCCCCGCCGTGTATGATGCCGCCAAAACTGCCCATTCTTTTTTGATTCATGATATCCTCCTGTTTGTGTTCATTCCTATTTTTTATTGGTGTTCGTTTTCGTTATAATATCTCTCCGTTCCAGCTGGCGTGGAACAATAATGCTATCATATCATGTTTTAGACCAGGAAGAAATGTAAAATTTATACAATATACTGTAATATATTGTCTTTAGGAGCATTCATAATATAAGCACATTCTTTTCTTCCTTTCTCAAACCGTTGGTTAGTATCTATTAATAATAGTTTAACAGCTCCTGGTCTATCTCTGCAATTCTTTCTTTTTGCTTTTTCATACACGAAATCTTGTAAATGACCCATAAATGTGCTAAACTGAACGCAACAACAAATCGAAATTGTATTACACATAACGATACATTACGTTATCAGAGAGTGAGACGATTGAAATGACAGATTTAGGGAAGCGCTGTCGTAAATATAACTATCGCATTACAGGATAAGTATGATTTCAGCGAGGGAAAGCAGCCATACGGTGATGTGTGCGGTACTTTCCCTTGTTTGATTCTAAGGTGGTAAGGAAAGAAAGGAGATAGGACCATGATAGATTTTGAACTTGCCCGGCAGATTACAAAAGAAATCCAGACAAAACACCAGGAGAGCGTACTTCCGTTTACATTGGAGGAAGGGGAGGCAGGCTTGTTTGAGAGCAAAGCGGGCGGTACACCTTATTTACCGCACAATATGCAGTGGCCGTTGGATGGCGAAAATCATCCGATGCTTCTGTTGGCGCAGGTGGATTGTTCCGCCTTAGAAAGCCTTCCGAATTTCCCGCATACGGGGCTGCTGCAATTTTTTATCGCTTCGGATGATGTATATGGGATGGATTTTGATGATATGCTGAACCAGAAGGGATTCCGCGTAATCTATCATGAGACGGTGGATGCTTCCGTTACGCCAAAGGAGGTTTTGGCCAAGCGTCCGCAGGAAAGCGAAGAATACGAAATATGCACGCCGTTTGAAGCAGGAGATTCCTACCGGATTTGTTTTTCGGCGCCGAAGGCTATGAAGCTTACGGTGGATGATTTCCGTTTCGATGCCCTTTTTGTTGCGGAGTGGAACCGGCGCCGTCCGGACGCGCCAATCGAAAAAGAGGCTGAACTTCATCAGCGGCTGAAGGAACAGAACCCGGATTATGGATGGGATGTTTTTGAGGCTTTGAACCATGGGGAGGATGAAAGTGTTCACCACCAGATTGGCGGTTATCCTTATTTTACCCAGAACGACCCCCGCAGGAATGCCGATTCGGAACTGACGGATTTGGATGTCGTGCTGTTCCAGCTTGACAGCGATTTCCGGCCAGAGAGCAGGGATTATCTGGTATGCTGGGGCGATGTTGGTGTGGCCAATTTCTTTATCAGCAAGGAAGCGCTAAAGAAGAGGGATTTCTCCAAAGTTGCCTATAATTGGGATTGCTGTTAAAATGTGTTTTTATAGGAAGTGGTGATGAAAGCCGGAAGGAATCCCCATCCGATAGGTCACTTTAAATTCTCATCATAAAATCGTACAAAATTCTCAAACAATTCCGTATTTAGCATATTACACCACTTATCCCGGTCAAGATGGCTGTGTATATAATCTGCTTTATCCGCTTCAAATCGTTCCTTGTTTTCTGTGGCATTATAGTCGTAATCAAGCGTTTCAAGCCACTTGTCAAATGCTGCATTCCACGTATTCACATAGGTCATATCATTGTAAACATAGTTATGTCCTTTATCCTCAAAACGGATAAAACGGAAACGGGGATCGTCCTTGTATTTTTCATAATAGATGTCATAACCATACTCGATTGGAACCATATTGTCATCAGAGCTGTGTACGATCATGACAGACGCCCCAGTCGCTGCAAAACCGTCCATGGCAGTGTTGGAAGCATAGCTGCCATACTTTATGCGCTCATGCAGCTTCACAAACGGCAGTATCATATAAATACCGTCCCCTGCCTGCTTTTTTCCCTCCGCTTTAAACATATCTGATGAACTGTTAAAGCCGGAACACGCTACAACAGCACTCACTTCAGGATGATATGTGAGAACACTGCAAACGCTGTATCCGCCCCAGCTGTGACCAAATAAACCTATGGGCAGATCAGGAAAATTTCCGCTTTCCTCCACAAAAGATAATGCGTAGTCAAGGTCTATCACCCCCTGCGGAAGTCCGCCAACCCCATCCCCTCCGCTTTCGTCGTTTCCTGTCGCATCATAGGCGAAAACATAGTATCCGTGATGTGCAAAATAATTCGCACAGTCCATATAAGAATTGTGTCCGCCTCCGCCCAAACCATGTGCTATTACGATTATGCCGTGCTGATTCTCCCCAGAAGAATACATGTATCCCGTCAGTGACTGTCCTTTATCAGAAGAAAATTCATACTGTGTGCGCTGCAGTCCCTCAAAATCATCCACATACAGCATTAACGGCTCATAGCTTTCAAACCGCCTATTAAAATTCTCGTCGTATATCATTACGGACAGCGCCCAGTCTCCGGCAATGATCAGTACCGCTATAATACATAATGCAATGATAAAAATCTTTCTCTTTTTTGCTTTTTTCATTTAACTTTCTCCTATCCTGTTTGGATTCCCGATTTATTTGCGTTCTTCATATAAAGGCTGTTTTGTATTTTCATAGAAATATGTGTTAACCGCAAACTCCAGCACCATTTTCGTGCCGACATGCTCCTCTGACTCCGCATGGATTCCAATGCCCAGCTTTGCACAGAGCTTCTCGCACAGATACAATCCCATTCCCGTCGAGCGCTCATGGCTTCTGCCGTTTGTTCCTGTGAAATTTTTTTCAAAAATGCGGGAGACTTCCTCCTGCCGGATTCCGACGCCGTTGTCCTCAATGATCAGCCGGACGCTCTTTGCTCCCCTTTCCGTATAAATCCGTATCAGGGCATCGGTTTCCCTTCTGTATTTCAGGCTGTTTTGCAAAATCTGGTTGAGAATAAAGGCAATCCATTTTCTGTCTGTACAGACATGGTCTTTACAGTCGATTTCCACCTGCATTCCATTTTGTATGAAGTAATACTTGTTCCGCCCGGCCACTTCCGCTGCCACTGCGCCCAAATCGGTCTCCTGAATGATATAGTCCTTATAAACCTCGTCAGATCGTGCATAGTACAGAGCCATATCCACGTAATTTTCAATCTTTGCGTTCTCTTTGCTGATACTTCTCGTGACATCGCTTTTGTGGTTTTCGCACATCAGCGCGACACTGGTAATCGGCGCCTTTATCTCGTGCACCCAGCTTTCTATATATTCGCGGTAATCGTTTTTCGTCTCCTCCGCCGCATGAATCTTCTCGATCACCGACTGGTTGGACTTGCGTATCATTTCCCGGTAAATCCTGTCTTCCAGCCGCTCTGAAAAGGGCATTAACTCGCCGAGCAGAAAGCGCTGGTCAATCTGCGCAAGCACTGCTTCCATTTTGGAAAAATAATGCTTTCTTTTCCGGTATTCATAAATGATCCAAACGAGCAGCACCAGAAGCCAGCAGATCAGAATGAGCAGTAAGGCGTCTCCTGAATACCCGGTCGCCAGCAGAAATCCGCCGAGTGCCATCATGCAGCCAAAATGCAGAAGAAACAGCAGGATTCTGTCTCTCAGAAACGAAATGATATTCATAGGCGGTACCCCATTCCCCGCTTGGTCTCAATAAAACCATACACGCCGAGCTGCTCTAACTTTCCCCTGATGCGTGTCATATTGACACTCAGCGTATTGTCGTCGATAAAGACCTGATTGTCCCACAGATACTCTATCAGTTCCACCCGCGGTATGATTTTGCCTGTATTCTGAAAAAGATAATACAGTATCTTAAACTCATTTTTGGTCAACTCAGCCTGACTGTTCTGATAACGGATGCTGCCGCGCGCAATGTCCAGCTCCACACCTTTATATTCCAGGATGTCCTGTTCTTTCTCCTGTTCTGTTGTCTTTTTCGCTCTTTTTAAGACGGCCGCAATGCGCGCCAGAAGCAGCGGCGGATAAAATGGTTTTGTGATATAATCGTCTCCACCCCTTAACATTCCGTTCAATTCGTCTGCAGAGTCGGTCTGACTGGTCAGAAAAATAATTGGCACTTCGGATACTGCGCGGATTTTTGTGCAGATATCAAAGCCTGATTCCTCTGGCAGTTTCAAATCCAGCAGAATCAAATCCGGCGCTGCTGCCAATGATGCAGAGGCTGTATCATGAAAATCACTGAGCGCTGTGACGCTGTAAAGTGCATTTTCCAAAAGCAGCTTTAGCTCCTGCCTGATTGCAGGTTCATCCTCTATGATTACGATATGCATGTTCTTTTCATCCTTTCTCAAACCGTTGGTTATAAGGAACTGTTAATAATAGTTTAACAGCTCCCGGTCTATCTCTGCAATTCTTTCTTCAGCAGAAATATCCTTCAACAATGCAATCCGCTCGATTTCGTCCCTGTCTGATCGATATTCATCAATTTTTAGCAAATCCTCCGGCTGCAGCCTGATTCCGTATAAACCGCCGTATTCCTCGCGAAACGCGGGCAAAAAATAGTCTGGAACCAGCTTTAAGTGCATCAGCCCTATGTACTCTATCGGCAAATCGGAAAGCTTTTGGATTATTCAGACTTTTGTCCAATCCGGCTGCATGTTTCCTCTGGCTGCCTGTGTGCATAAAAAACGCCTGCCAGAGATTATTTTCCCTGACAAGCGTGGATCAGACTTATGTCTCATATCATTAATAT
>CAMWXA010000272.1 GCA_947178035.1 uncultured Lachnospiraceae bacterium
CACAAAATGCTAAAGGGCAAGCATTTTGGCGCATGATTCCCGCTACTTTGGCGTGAGTGTGAACAGTAACGATGTTTAAATTATATTGTGCAAATTAGCGTAAAAATTTTGACAATAAAACAATACAATGTTATAATCATAAATAGATACGGACAGGAGGAATCAGTAGACGCCTGCTCGTTAAAATCATCAAGCAGATAGAAGGTTTCTCAAATGATAACAGAACAAGAATTTCAAAGAGTAGCAGCTTATGTGAAAAATAAAGCTGGCATTAACTTAAACGAAAAAAAAGTTTTGGTTCAGGGAAGGCTTGATAGTTATATGCAGCGAAAGGGATACAGCTCATATGATGAGTTTATGGATCGTGTGGAGAGATTTCCAACTGGGCCAGAGGCAGAGGATTTGATGAATGCCCTCACGACGAATCATACATATTTTTGGAGGGAATATGAGCAGTTTATATTTTTAAAACAAGAAGTTTTTCCTGAACTTAAGAGACGAACAGAGAGTACAAAGGACTGGCATATCTGGTGTGCCGCCTCATCGACAGGGGAGGAACCATACACCCTTGCGATGCTTTGTAAAGATTTTCTGGGATTGGAACAGGCAGAGTGGGACACAAAGATTCTTGCTACTGACATTGACACAAAAGTCCTTGAAAAGGCGGTAAGAGGAGTATATGCCAAAAACTCTGTGGAACAGTTGCCGCATCAGTATGTGCGTAGGTTTTTTAAGCAGATCAATCAGGAGGAATACCGAGTGAAAGACGAGCTCAAGAGAGAAGTGTTGTTTCGACAGCTCAATCTCATGAATTCGCTTCCATTCAGAAAGCCGCTTCATGTGGTATTTATCAGAAATGTCATGATTTATTTTGATGACCCGACAAAAGAGCGGCTATTAAACAATATTTATGAGAAAATGGCTCCTGGCGGATATCTTTTCATCGGTTCAACAGAGTCCATGAGTCAGAGTAATACCCGCTTCCAGTATGTAAAACCTTCCATATACAGAAAATAAAGCAGGGAGAAAAATATGGGAAAGTTAAAGGTATTATTGGTGGTAGGAAATCTTGAGATGAGAAGGTGTCTCAGCAGTATACTTGGCGCAGATCTCGATCTTGATATCGTGGCTGAAGTAAACAATGCCTATGCTGCGAGGGATAAAATTATAGAATGTGATCCAGAGGTAATGCTTCTGTGCCAAGATCTTCCAAGGATGCCGGGAATTGTATTCCTAGAGAAGCTTATGCCACAACGGAGTATCGCAACGCTTGTCATAGCAGAGCAGCAGCTTGAGGATGCGGCTTATCGTGCAGGTGCCAGAGATTTTATTGCTTGTGAGAAAAATTATGAGATGCTTGAATATGAAAATATCTGCAATCGTCTCAAAAAAGCTGCAGGCGGTGAGTGGTTTACAGCGGCGGCAAGAACAGCGGCACCAATAATGGCACATATTTCCAGAAATACATGCAGTGGGAATTCGTCCGTGACAACGTCCATTATAGCAATCGGTGCCTCAACGGGCGGAACCGAGGCGATTGCCACTGTTGTGAGAGGTCTCAGAAAGGATATTCCGGGAATCGTGATGGTACAACACATGCCGGAAGGATATACACAGATGTATGCGCAGAGACTGAACAATGAAGGAGAAGTTTCTGTGAAGGAGGCAGTATCCGGGGATGTGGTGAGACCTGGACAGATTCTTCTGGCACCTGGAGATAAGCAGATGCGCATTGTAAAGATTAATGGCAGATATCAGGTAGAATGTAAACATGGGCCGCGGGTAACAGGCCATTGTCCCTCTGTGGATGCACTGTTTGAGTCGGTGGCACGCATTGCCGGAAAAGAGGCTATCGGAGTGCTGATGACAGGGATGGGGAGTGACGGTGCCAAAGGGCTTTTGGCCATGAAAAAAGCAGGCGCACGAACGATAGGCCAGGATGAGAAAACTTGTATTGTGTATGGTATGCCCAAGGTGGCCTATGAGATTGGTGCGGTGAATTGGCAGGTGCCATTGGAGCAGATTGCACAGAAGATATATTATTTGTTGGATAAAAAACAATAAAAAGATAAAATAGGAGGCAGGTATGAGGATATTAATAGCAGAGGACGATTTTGCCAGCAGAAAGGCAATTCTAAAATTTTTGTCAGAATATGGTGAATGCGATGTTACAGTTGATGGTATGGAGGCAATTGACGCGTTTATGATGGCGCTTGATGAGGACGATCCATATGATTTGATTTGTCTGGATGTGATGATGCCTGTTATGGATGGCTATCAGGCACTCAAAAATATACGCGATATTGAGAAAGAACATCACGTAGCGCCGAATAAACAGGCGAAGGTGATTATGACAACCGCGCTCAATGAGGAGAAAAATGTCAAAAAAGCCTTTGAGCTTGGGTGTACAGTATATTGTGCAAAACCAATTGATGTGGAAAAATTAAGAGACACGCTTGTAAAGCTTGGATTAACATCATAGTGTTGATTGAAAGAGATAAGGGGGATAATTTTGCATGGAAGAAAAAACAGAAGTGCTTGAGGCTGTGGAGCAGGAGGATACCCGCCAGGGAAAATATATGACTTTTTGCATCGGAAGCGACGTGTTTGGGATAGAACTTAAGTATGTAAATGAAATCATACAGATGCAGACGATAGCGCCTATTCCAGAGGTGGAACATTTTATCAAAGGATTGATTAACTTAAGGGGCAAGATCATACCAGTTATCGATGTGGCAGACCGGTTCGGAAAGACACTTTTTGAATACAATGACCGTACCTGTATTATTGTTGTAGATGTACAGGGGGTTACGGTAGGATTGATCGTCCAGACGATATCAGAAGTAGTATCGATTGAGGAAGAAGATATTTTGCCGCCGCCCAATGTTTCCAAGGCAAATGCGCAGGCAAAGTTTATCCGCGGAATCGGAAAAATTGGCGATAGTGTCAAGCTGCTATTGGATCCTGTCAAACTGCTGAGCGATGAGTCGCTTGATTTTACGGAGAAGCAGGACGAGGAAGAGGAAGAATAAATGCAAAAAAATCAAGAAGAATTTTTTTATTTTATTTTGAATCACAGCCAAGAGTGTATCATCAAATATGATTCCAAAGGATGCATTGACTATTGTAATGATAGACTTTTAGAGCTCACAGGCTACAGTGCAGGTGAGCTTATTGGCGTATATATCGATGAGCTTATTCAAAATGTTTTTCACATCGTAGATAATCATATTGAGCTGGTTGATGAATACAAGAATACAGAAGTAATTGAGACCGTATTATATCGAAAAAACAAAACCTGTTTTCCGGTGGAGATCAAAGTGGTATCAAGAGTCTTTGACGGCGTGGAGGTGATTGTCTGCACGGCTGTTGATATGACGCGGTATAAAGAAAGCATTGCGAAAGTGGAGGAGACCACGATACAGATGCAGGAATCCATGAAGGCGAGGGATGCTTTTGTTGCGAATGTCACACATGAGCTGCGCACGCCTGTAAATGGGATTAAGGGTCATGCAGAGATCATGATAGAGCAGGAGCAGGATTTTCAGAAGGCAAATTATCTGAAGATGATTCTTGACTGCTGTTCGACCATGGAGGGCATCATCAATAATATTCTTGATTTCTCAAAGCTTGAGGCAGGCAAATTTCAGATAGACGAAAAGCCTTTTTCCTTTTACGATTTTATCACCAAAATGGAAAAAATGTTTAACATGCTTACGATGAGGAAGGGACTCCGGTTCACGCTCAATGTTGCGCAGGAGATTCCGGACAAAGTGATTGGGGATGAGCTGCGCCTGACACAGATATTAAATAATCTGGTGTCAAACGCAGTGAAGTTTACAGAACAGGGCTATGTTGGCATCGAGATATCGCTAAATACAAAGATTAATGATGAAGTCGAGCTGTTTTTTATGGTGGTAGACACTGGTATTGGACTTTCGCCGGAGGATAAAGATAAGCTGTTTAAGAGCTTTTCACAGGCGGATGCATCCATTACTAGAAAGTTCGGCGGGACTGGGCTTGGACTGGCCATCACGAAGGAGCTTGTAACCATGATGCACGGCAAAGTGTGGGCAGATGGCGAGAAAGGAAAAGGTTCTACATTTTCCTTCACAATAAGGCTGAAAACAGAACAGGCACAGGATGGCGCAGAACAGGAGCATTCTATTAGGAAATGGAAGTACTCGAACAACTATAATAAAATGGCCGGGGAACAGGATCTGATGTATGAACTCGGAAGTGATATTAACATCAGGGAACTGAAGAAATATTTCGAAAAATTGAATATCAGCATGGATATGGAGAACTGGCAGAAAGCAGAGAGTTTTGCGACCATGTTAAAACAGCTGCTCAGCGGAGGAACGAAGGATCTGCAGCGTCTGGTTTTTCGGATGGAAATGGCAATCAGAAAGTCTGATTGTGACAAGGCAAGGGACTACGCAGAGAAGGTAAAAGAACAGCTGTCACTTGAGATAGAAGGGTTTGAGTTATAGAAGGGTTGGAACGATTATGGATAGAACATCACAAAGTAATAATGAAATTAAAATACTCATAGTTGATGATGTTGAAGTAAATCTGATCATTCTTGAGGAAATTATCAAAAATATGGGGTATCAGGCATTGCTGGCGCAGAGTGTGAAAGAAGCACTAAAAATCATCGAGGACTGTGAAGTTCTGCCGAGGGTAATTCTGTCAGATATTTCGATGCCTGAGATTGACGGCTTCATGTTTTGTTCTATGTTGAAAAATGATCCGTATACAAAGGATATTCCTGTTATTTTTATCTCAGCGATGGATACAGCATCGGATCTCAGCAAGGGCTTTGCATTGGGTGCAGTTGACTATATTCCCAAGCCCTTTGATCAGACGGAAGTAGAGATGCGCATTTCTACGCATCTAAAAATTTATACAATGCAGAGAGACCTGGAAGAGAATAACAGGCAGCTGAATCTTGTGGTGGCGCGTCAGATGGAAAAACTCAGAATTGAGCAGAAAAATGTCATGACGGCGCTTGCAAGGCTTGTGGAGGGCAAGGAGAATGCGTCGAATTCGCACTATAAAAATATATTGTACAACAGTAGGATTCTCGCAGAGGGTATGCAGCTTTCGCCGAAATTTGAGGACGAAGTGACAGATGATTTCATTGATACGATCGAGTCCAGCGCAGGACTTCACGATATTGGGAAACTCATGATCCCCGATCACATTCTGCTCAAGAATGCACCCCTGGATGAAGAGGAGCGCAGGATTATGTGCACACATGCAGAACTTGGCGCAAAAACGCTGATGGATATCTACGAGGGTGTGGAGACAAATGAATTTATTGATATGGCAATTGATATTGCATGGTATCATCATGAGTGCTGGGATGGCTCTGGTTATCCGAAAGGTTTAAAGGGCAGTGAGATACCGCTCGCTGCGCGCATTGTAAAGGTGGTGGATGTGTTTGACGCCATGATTGGCGAAAGGCGGTACAAGAAACCGATTTCGCTCGAGCAGACACTTACATATATGCAGGAGAATGCGGGAAGCATCTTTGACCCAGATATTATCCGTGTTTTTATGCGTATTTATCGAAATTTCAAAGGAATCACGAAATAACAACTGATATAAAATTACAGTTTAGTAAAAATATACCATTCATAAAACTTTTTACTCCGTTAATACTAGGATTAAGATAAGCGACAAAAGCTTGTCTTTGAAAATAGATTTGTGTAGAGAGCAAAAATTGATTAACGGAGGTAAAAAATTATGTCAACACAGAGTAGATCAAACAGAGTAGAAGTTCCAGAGGCGAAGGCAGCAATGGACCGTTTTAAGACTGAGGTAGCATCAGAGCTTGGCGTTAACTTAAAGGAAGGTTATAACGGTGACCTCACATCACGCGAGGCAGGAAGCATCGGTGGCGAGATGGTCAGAAGAATGGTAAAGAGCTACGAGGAGTCTTTAAACAAATAAGACACAGCCTAAGGATAGAATGG
>CAMWXA010000273.1 GCA_947178035.1 uncultured Lachnospiraceae bacterium
GTGTCATATAGTTGACACAAGCCATCAGTTTTCCGATTTCGCCGGATATTTCCCTTCCAGAGAGCCACAGCATCATCACGATTCCCGCATTGACCGTCAGATTGATCAGCGGACCAAACACCGCCATCACGCGCATGGAAGAGATCCCCGCCTCCGCCAGCTGACAGGAGGCATCCTCGAATTTCTCCTGCTCCTGATCCTCTGCCCGAAAAGCCTTCACTACCCGGATCGCACTCAGAAATTCCCTGCTGGTACGGTTCAGTCCGTCCAGCTTCTTCTGCATTCTGTCAAACCGGGGGTAGCCCAGCTTCATATTGCCGTAGATCAGCAATCCCGCACACACCAGAATCGCCAGCATCAGCGGCAGAAGACTGGGCATCTGCAGGATAATCAACGCCACGGCGCCGATGCAGGTCACTGGCGCTTTCAGCATAATCCGCATGATACCGTTGATAAAGTTCTGCATCTGCGTCACATCGTTGGTGATTCTGGTGATGATGGAAGCCGTCTGCAGCCGGTCGATATTTTCATAGGAAAGCGTCTGCACTTTCTCATAAATAGCAAGCCGAATCTCCTTGCCGATCAGCTGCGAAGTCCTGCTGGCATAGATATTGCGCACCACAGCGCCGACGGCTCCCATCGCAGTGATTCCCAGCATGACTGCCCCATACCATAAGATCAGGTGCAGCTCCTGCCCCTTCACCCCTCTGTCAACAATATAGGACATGAAAGTCGGCTGCAGCAGGTCGGCAAACGTCTCTATGGAGAGAAACACTACCGCCACCAGGAACATGC
The DNA here is from genome assembly GCA_947178035.1 of uncultured Lachnospiraceae bacterium. GTDB lineage: Bacteria > Bacillota > Clostridia > Lachnospirales > Lachnospiraceae > COE1. Next base: position 796 of record CAMWXA010000273.1, read on the forward strand.
CTATATGATTTTTGATATAATGCAACATTAATCTCATGATTTTTACTCCCTGCGCTATGCGTTCGCCGCGCGCTCAAAAGGAGATAGCCGCATAAGGTATCTCCTTCTCATCCGTTTCTATATCACATTAATTTTACCTATTGCCAGGCGGCATTGTCAATATTTATTTTGGTTTTATCCTGTTATAACCGCTGTCCGGTTAAATTTTTTGCACATGATTTCACTGCCTTTGCATGGGTGTGAAAAGCAGCCTGTCCGGTTAAATTTTTTTGGCAAAATACTTTACAGAATGAAACAAGAGATATAAGATATTATGGTAATAAAATGGCAGATATCCATATGATAAAATATTGAAAGTTTAAAAAACAAATGTAATTTGTGAGAAACGGAGGAAACGATTATGGAAAACAGTCAAATGCCAAATGAAGAAAACCGCAGGAAATACATAGGAATCGGATTGAAGATCGGCTGCGTGATGGCAGTGATGCAGATCTTTTTTGTCGTGATGGCGCTGATGATCTGCGTTTATATGTTTCGGGATTTGATTACAAACATGCAGGAGGACAGCTGCATCAGCGGAACAGATATGCTGGCCTATGAGCTTGACAGAGCATCTGACAATACCGATCTGAATGCGCTCCTGGACGAACTCAAGCAGCGTATGGGATTCGAATTTACGATTTTCGAAGGTGACACACGCGCATACAGCACTGTGACGCAGAACGGACAGCGGGTAGTGGGGACACAACTATCCTCTGAACTGAAAGCAATCGTACTGGACCAGGGACAGAGCTATGTGGGTGAAGCGGATATTCTGGGCACCAGCTACCTGTGTTCCTATGTGCCTACTAAAGGGGAGGACGGAACAGTTAACGGTCTGATTTTTGCAGGACTTCCGCTGACAAATGCAAAGCAGGGAACTGCCAATGTGATCAACGTGGTTTCCATGGTGAGCTTTGTCACAATTGCCTGCTGTGTGCTGTTTTTGTCTGTCTATCTCACCAGACGGGTATCCGGCCCTCTGAAAGAGATTGCCCGCGTGGCGCAGCGGCTGGAACAGGGAGATCTCGGACTGGCAGAGAAAGAGAAGGTACAGGTAAGAGTGCATTCCAGAGACGAAATTGGTTTCCTGGGGCAGATCTTTGAGGAAACGATACATCGCATGCAGATTTATATTGGCGAGATTTCCGATGTGCTGGGAGCGATCGCTGACGGGAATCTGACACTGAACGCCAAACAGGATTACACGGGGGATTTCCAGTCGATCAAACAGTCGCTGAACAGCATTCACTCCGCCCTGAACAGTACAATGGGAAAAATCGCTTCCAGCGCCAAAAAGGTTTCGACAGGCGCTGATCAGCTGTCTGACACAGCGAAATCGCTTGCACAGGGCACGACAGAGCAGGCAAGCGCAGTCGAGGAAATCTCTGCGACTGTGGCGGACATCTCAGGAAGTGCCAGACAGACTTCCACAACCGCAGCAGAGGCAGGAGAGTTTGTCAATCAGGTGGGCGCGAAGCTTGGAACCAGCATGGATTATGTGAAAGAGCTGAATGTGGCGATGGAGAATATTTCCGACTCATCGGAAAAGATCAGTACGATTGTATCCACCATTGAAAGTATCGCTTTTCAAATCAATATACTTGCCCTGAACGCCGCTGTGGAGGCAGCGCGGGCGGGCACTGCAGGCAAGGGATTTGCCGTGGTCGCAGAGGAAGTCAGGAGCCTGGCTGCAAAGTCTGACGAGGCTGCCAAGGCGACCAAGGAACTGATCGAAAGCTCCCTTTCCACTGTCGAGGCAGGGAGCAAGGCGGTGGGCAGAGTCACAGAAGCCCTGGAACAGACCAATCAGATCGCAGGCAGTGTGACAGTCAGGATGACGACGGTGGTGGAAGCTGTGGAGAAGCAGACTGTAGCTCTCGCACAGGTCAATGAGGGAATCGAGCAGATTTCTGCTGTAGTCCAGGCAAACTCCGCAACCAGTCAGGAGTGCTCTGCTGTCAGTGACGAGCTGTCTTCCCAGGCAGGTATTTTGAAAAGTCTGATGAGCTCTTTTCAATTAAAGGATATTTAATCACCACACACTGACGGCCCAGCAGGAGAAATGCTTCAAATCCCGGACGCGTGAATCTCCTCTGAAAATCTGGTTCTGCCGCAGTCCGGGCGGCGGCGTGTCTCTCATACTCCCAACCCGCTGTCTGCCTTCTCATGCACTGCCGTCTTTATCAGTTTTTCAAAGGACTGTCTAAAATTGATGTTGTCCTCCTGCGTCCGTTTTCTTGAGCCTTTTATGCGATTTTTGCCGGAAGCACGCCTTGCCTTTTTGTTCAGGTGTCTCTCCATCAGCATCTGGTCAATATTTTCATCTGTGTACCACCTGCCTGACTGATGAATCGCATAGGCTCCTCTTCCAAGCGCCATCGCTGCCACCCCATAGTCCTGCGTCACCACAATATCGTATTTCGCACACATATTAACCAAAGCAAAATCAACTGCATCCGCCCCTGCTCCAATTATTTTGATCTCGCTGTAATCAGAATGCAGTATATGGTTTGTGTCGCACAGAAGCACGACCGGAATGTTATGTGCTCTCGCCACCCTCTCAATCATACCAACGACCGGGCAGGCGTCCGCATCTACATAGATTTTCATTGATATCAGTCCTCTATCTGTTTTTTATTCCGTGTTCATTCATCATACCACAATTTATCTATCAGTGAAACGTATTTCTGTCAATTCCTGCTTTTTCTGCAAAATAGAGCCTTTTGCGGAGCAGTTCCTCCTGCTTTTCTCTTGAAAGACAATCAAAAATAGCATCATCATCCATATTTTCCATATGCAGTTCTTCCGCAATTCTGATTAATTGTCCGATAAACCATTCTTCCCATAGAAAATGAAACATTTCTCTGCTGTCCGTAAAAGTCATCGCAGCGTCAATCCCCATCGGCTGCCGGCAATATTGCAGCATCACAAAACCATATCTTCCAACATTTAAGAGCATGATATCATCTTTTTCAAGTTCCTCTGCATATGCATCTGCAACTTTTTGACATTTTTTACTTTCTTCCTCTGTAATATAAATTTCATTTTTCACTGTATTCTATATCTTTGCCACATTGTCAAGTGAAGAATTCATTCTTTTTGCTTTTTCATACACGGAATCTTGTAAATGTTCTATAAATGTGATAAACTGAACGCAGTAACAAATCGGAGGTTGTTGGTGTGTTTGAATGCGATAGAATTGGAAGTTAAGTAAGGCAATTTAAATTTGTGAAGATAGATATGAAAGGAACAATGATATGCAAAACCTGTTTTGTGAGGGTCTGTTAGAGAATGATATAGTCAAATTGCTGGAAGTTCCAAAGAGTGATATTCACAATCATTCTACCAAAGGATGCAGGAGAGCCTGGTTGGAAGAACACCTGAAACGCAGTTTTCCAAAACCGCCCGACAGATTTGATGGACTTAGAGGAATGCAGGAATGGTTTACAGTTACTATCAAGCCATACTGCAAAGATATTGGAGGGATGCTCATAAGATGGGAAGGTGCTTTTGCAGAAGCGAGGAGGAATAATATCAAGAGGCTTTCGATGAATTTTGGGGCTTCGGAGATTGATCTGGTTGGTGGGATGGATGCGTTCAAATCCATTATCGGAGATTTTCATTTGAAATATTGTCCCAATACAGTATTTGAACCTGAGATTACATATATTTCAGCTTGTAATATCGAACAGGAAGCTGAAAAAATCGATCGTTATATTTCCTCCGGTTTTTTCAAGTCGATTGATGTATGCGGTGGCGAGAATGTGCATCCATTTGAGGCTTTTTTGCCATTGTATAGAAAAGCGGAACAATATCATTTGTCCAAGAAAATGCATGTAGGTGAAACCGGACCAGCAGAGAATGTCATGCGGGCAGTTGAAGTATTAGGGCTTAGTGAAGTTCACCATGGGATAAATGCGGCCGCCTCGGCGAAGGTCATGCGATTTCTCGCAGATAATCGGATACAACTGAATGTCTGCCCGAGCAGTAACGTAATGCTTGGATATGCAACCGGATATAGAGACCATCCTATTAAAATACTGTATGAGAATGGAGTTAAGGTTACAATCAATACCGATGACCTGCTGATATTTGATAGTTCGATTGAAAACGAGTACCTATTGCTTTATCGGGCAGGGACGTTAAGTGCTGGTCAATTGGATGAAATACGAAAGAATGGGTTAGACATTCATTCAGAATATGAATTATAGAGATGCGAAAATTCCAGTTTTTTCTGGAAGCCGGAGAGTAGGAAACCCGGCTTCTTTTTCCTATGCAGGCAAAAGAAAACCCTTCCCCCGGAAAAACGGGCGTTTACCATCTGCCGGGTATTTGGCATAGATTACACGAGCCTTCCGGAAGATGAGCGCATCACCCTTGCCCGTGTATTTAAAAAATCCCCACTGCTGCCCGTGTCCGCAAGCCAGCGTGGCAAATCAAAGCTGCTGTTCCTGTTTGGGAAGAAAAAAACGAAACAATGACGCAAAAAGGGCTGCTATTCCCGTAAAATTCGGTTAGCAGTCCTCCTTACTATATCGTGTGTACCGTTGGTATCGTCATGGATTCTTTCCGGCAGTTCTTTCATTTGTGACCTCCTGTATTCAGTTTTCCAGAATCCAGTTGTTCGTGTCCCTGTCCATGTGAATTTATAAGGCAACTGAACTCTTCACCAACAAGTATGGCATATCCTTTCTTGCTGCTACATAATTCCCTAATAAGTTCTGCTAATTCTTGCTACTTTATACTACTTATAGCCACTATAGCATATCATGCATGAACTTGTTATACAATACAGAAGTAGGAAGAAGGAGTAAAAAGTATGAATAATAAACCATATAAAGTAAAAGTAAGCGTCTCTCTGGATGAGGATATCATTGCCGAAATCAAAAAACTGGCTGAAAATGATGACCGCTCCTTCAGCCAATATCTGAATCTGGTGTTAAAAGAGCATATTGCCAGAACCAAAGAGAGCCAAAAAATATTGTAGGAGAATATAATGTTTCAAAATTCAAAATTCCAGATTCGTTCTACCGGTCTGCATATTCTTGCTATGGGTTTGATGCTGTGTGATCATTCCTGGGCTATGCTCTTC
>CAMWXA010000274.1 GCA_947178035.1 uncultured Lachnospiraceae bacterium
TGCAGGAATCAGTGTCGGCGAGGACGGGGCATCCCATCAGTGCAATGAGGATATCGCCCTGATGCGTACAATTCCTGGTATGGTAGTGATGTGCCCGGCTGATGATGTGGAGGCAAAAGCGGCAGTCCGGGCAGCAGTTGAATATGAAGGACCGGTCTATATCCGTTTCGGCCGTGCGGCAGTTCCTGTGATTAACGACAGGCCTGATTACAAGTTTAAAATTGGGAAAGGGACCGTCGTCAGGGAAGGTATGGATGTGACAATTGCAGCGACTGGAATCTGTGTGGATTCTGCCCTCAAAGCGGCAGAAATGCTTGAGAAGGATGGCATCAGCGCGGAAGTTATCAACATCTGTACGATCAAGCCGCTTGACGAGGAAATTATCATCAGATCAGCAAAAAAGACGGGAAAAGTTATAACAGCTGAGGAACACTCTGTAATTGGCGGATTAGGTAGTGCAGTTTGTGACACATTATGCAAATCATGTCCCACACCTGTTTACAAGATTGGTATGCAGGATGTGTTCGGAGAGTCGGGTTCGGCTGCAGCTTTGCTGGAGAAATACAAGCTTGATGCAAAGGGCGTGTATGGGCAGACTAAGGAGTTTTTGGGAAAATGATTAAGAAACAGATTGCACCGGCAGATCCTGTAGCGAAAAGACCGTTTTTCTATCTATTTCAGGAAAAGGAGATTTTTGCAAGCCCACAGCCAGACAACAAGGGGATACAATTCCTGTATATGGACAGCGGAAGACTGATAGACAGCGCTAAGATTGTAGGAAATATTAAGGATGAAACGATGCTGGAACTTTTAAAAACCACACAGGGATTGCGAAAAATGGTATACAGTATCGGCGTATCCGTTTCCTCAAAAGAACGTGATCGAAAAGTGGATTTTATATTTCAAATGTATGGGAAAACGGATGTGTATAATTCTGGCACAACGATTTTTCACACAATGCGCTGTGATGGTATCGAGCAGGTATATCCGTTAAATGAAGAGAAATGGTCGGAAGATGACAAAGAGCCTGGGCAGATCCGGTTTGAGTTTGATGCACCAGAGGTTCTTGCTGCTGTGAATATAAAGCTGTACCTGAAGGATGGTTTTGAAGCACCGGAAGTTATAGAGGATTCGGATATAGACTATGCTTCAGAAGCTTATAAAAATATGATTGCGGGATCCCTTCTGTCGAAAGGTAATGTTGCTGCAGTAAAGAAAGTAATAGACAAGGCGAGAAATGGTGAGGAGGTAACACTTGCTTACATAGGTGGTTCCATAACGCAGGGAGCCGGTGCAGTACCGATTCATACGAACTGTTATGCATATAAGTCTTATAAAGCATTTGCTGATAGATATGGAGTCGGTGATAATGTCCGCTTTATCAAAGCAGGAATAGGAGGAACGCCTTCGGAACTTGGTATGATACGCTTTGAGAGAGATGTCCTGGACTATGGAAACAATATTCCTGATTTGGTAGTGGTGGAATTTGCCGTCAATGATGATGGTGATGAAACAAATGGAGTATGTTATGAAAGTCTTGTGCGCAAGATATTGAAACTACCACAACAGCCGGCTGTATTGCTGTTGTTTATGGTATTTTCCTATGACTGGAATCTGCAGGACAGGCTAAGCCCGGTCGGATATCATTATAATCTTCCAATGGTGAGTATAAAGGATGCTGTGACGGAGCAGTTCGCGTTTAGCAAAGAGGAAGGCAGGATTTTGTCAAAGAATCAGTTTTTCTATGATGTTTTTCATCCAGGCAATATAGGACACAGAATTACAGCGGACTGCATATTGAACCTGTTTGAAGAAATAGATAATGAAAACATGGACATTTTGGATAATAAGGTTCAATTGCCTAAAGAGTCTGTAATCGGTGCGGATTTTGAGGAGGTACATCTGCTTGACAGACAGGATAATGGAATAAATGCGATGATTGATTGCGGAGATTTTTGTGGACGGGATGGTGAACTGCAATCAGTGGAACGAAACGAAGATACCGTGCCAACTCCCCAGTTTCCTAATAACTGGCTTCATACTACTGGTGACAGACCATTTGTAATGAAAATCAGGTGTAAGGCTTTATTGATAATATTTAAGGATTCTGCGGCCTGTAATGTTGGAAAAGCATGTTTGTATGTGGATGGCGTCCTTATTACGACACTTGATCCACATGAAGCAGGCTGGGTGCACTGTAATGCGAAAGTTATGTTCAATGATAGAGAGAGCAATGAACATGATATCGTGATCCAGATGGCTGAAGGATGTGAAAACCAGCTCTTTACAATTCTTGGTTTTGGATATGTTGTTTAGAATCTGTTAAAATAGCACGCTGTTTACAGAGGCCTTGCATTGTTATCATATGAAACAAATATGATGCAACTTTGATGCAATTCCGATACAATTATGATGCACTTCGCAGGTATAGTATTTATATAACAAAGAACGTAATAGGGGGATATGGTATGGAAACAAGACAAAAGAAAAATGTGCGGAGTGGTCTCTGGATTGGCGTGGTCGTGCTCGTGGGAGCAATTGGTTTTATGCTGGCTGGATATCGATTTTATAACAATCGCACGTCGAATGGATATCAGGATTATACTGTCCAGAAGGAGCAATATTATGTAGAGTATTCAGACCAATATGACTATTGGGATGTGGTCACAGTGGAGTACCCGGTCTTATCAGGAATTGCTGGGGATCAGGTAGAATCGGTGAACACATTATTATATGACACAGCGATGGAAAAAGTAAATTACTGGCATCTTTTTCCAAATGAGGAGGTCAAAAAAATACAGGAGGACTATAAAATCTACAGCAGCGATGTGCATTGTGAGATTCCCTTTCACAGCCAGTATCTGATGAGTGTGCATTTTCAGGAAACATACGCACCAGGATCTCCAGTCAATTTTGTGCATAGAACGCAGCGCAGCGTCAATGTCAATCTGATGACTGGCGAGCAGTATATGCTCTCCGATATATTCGAAATCAATGATGATTTCATGGGTGTTTGGTGTGAACAGGTGGAGTCGGAAGGAGTGTACAATGATCTGATTGTAAACGATGAGGATACCAGGGAGACATTCTTGACGTGGTTTTTGGACGAGGATGAGGAAACTGCGGAAAATTATTGGCTCAAGCCGTTTTTTTATCTCGATGAGTACAAGAATTTTGTGATTGGGCTCTCCTATGACCCCAAACCCAGCAAGATGATCAATGCACTGCCAATAAACAATAGTTTTTATGCATATTTTGAGAGCTCTGATCTGATGCCGTATCGGACAGATTCGGAATTTTGGGATTGGTATGATCAGTCAGAGACAACAGGAGAAATTCTTGCGTGCACAGATTTGCATGATAATCTATGGCTCAGTGAGGATTCTAGCGTATGGGAGTATCTGAAACGTGTGAGAGGAGTAGAGTAAGACAGCATTGTTCTATCTAAGGAGTCTGCGAGGGCGGTTTGTTGAAACAGAAGAGGGTTTGAAAGTATGAGATTATTTCAAGGAAAAACAGTGATAAGTGTTCTCATCAGTTTGCTTGTATTGTCGAGTTCGATGGCGGTGCAGGCGAATGGGAATTCCTCGTATAAAACGCGATATGACGTACCGTTGGAGGAGCAGGACAACTACATTGTGGTGCTGCAGGATCTTGGCGGATATGAGGTTTGTGAGGGAGACAGCTTATGGAGTATCTCAAAAAAGCTGTTAGGAGACAGTGATTATTATCTCCAGCTTGCAGAGCAGAACGCAGATGTGATTGTCAATCCTGATATAATCTATCCGCAGATGCATCTGCAGATCAAACAGAAAGTCTATGTCAAAAAGCGGACAGGCGCAAATGGGATGAAAACGCCAAAGTACCGTTTCGGGATACCGGATGGATGGAGCGTTGGAATACTGGAATCAGGCAGTAACTATGCAACCTGCTCCCTGTCAGGCGATGGCACGGAGGATGTGATCTGCATGATTCGCGACAAGGAGCAGGCTGGAGAATTGACGCTGTCAGATTGGGAGAACAGTCAACAGAAGATTCAGAATTATGTAGAGAAGAATTATGCTGATCAGATTGTAGAATAACAGAATATTTGTCAAAAAGTGAGAGAAGAAGTGAGATGAAAAAGGAAGAGGTGGGATATGGTGGGAATGGGCGGAATTACTAGGGATACGGCGGTTTTTCAATGTTGAGATCAGGAGCTTTTTGACAAATATTTTGATTATAGAGAAACATGTGTAATTTTATAAAATTGAATATTTTTTGAACAGGCCAAATTGTGGATAAGTCCTAGAAACGCTGTAAATGTGCGGTGTGTAGGAGTTATCCACAATTTTTTGATTGTAAGGACAAAAATAACGTTAGAAAAATGCGTTATGAAGTGTTATGGAAATGAGGAAAATAGGCATAAACACTAGCTTTAACGCATTGTAACGCCTGGGCTTTTTTGGAGCGTTTAAAGACAAAATTTGACTCAAAAGCAATGCGACAATTTTACACTTATAAAATTGGTTGTCGCATTGCCCTGATTTCAAGGGATAGAGGGTATTTTTGAAATGTATGTTTGTATCAAAGCAATGCGACAATAATGATTTATAAATGATAGATAAATAAATCATTGTGGATAAAAAAATTAAGCGATAATATCGCCACTATTTTTTGGATCTAAAGGGATATACTTCCCTTGAATTTTATCATCTTCACTTTTGCCGGGTAATGCACAGCCTGAATTTTTAAAGCTTTGAAATACTTTATATTGGACATATTCTAATATATCATTCTGTGCCACAGGATCAAGTGAATTGAATTTTTCTAATAGAATATTCTCATTATTTGATAGAACATCTACTTTGCCAAATAGTAAATAATCGGATGAAGTTGCGAAAATTTCGCACATTCTCATAAGCTGCTCTAGTGTTGGTGCTGATTTATGATTTTTCCAATCAGTTAGTGGGCTTTTTTTTAATCCAAGTAAAGAACCAAGCTCTTTCCCAGTTAAGCCTAAACGGGTGGTTTGTTCAAATATACGATCATATAATCCTGACATTATTGCCTCCAATGCGAAAAATACGCAAATATAAGTTGACAATGCGTAATTTTCGCAATATAATGTAATTGATTGATAAGCAAATCGAATAGCAATCGAATGCCTATCATATCAAAAATAGCACATCGGCGGACAAAATTCAATTCTACACGCTGCAATCGGCAAAAAACTTCTGCGGTTCTCCGCGATCAGGCCGGGAAAGAGTTTGATAACAGATCAGGAAAGGAGGAGGAAAGTGGATTATTTAAAATGTCTTATGCCAATCAATTCATACAGTTCCCTTGTACTGGAAAACAAGGTGTGCTTTAATAATCACTTTTTTAAAAGCAAGGACTTACAGCCATATAACTTCGAAAGAGTAATAGTACGGGAATATGAAGAAGAATATATGGTATTTGAACGGGGTACGGGAAAGCTTATCACGACTTTCGTAAAAGGCATAGACAAAGAGTGCCTGGGCTATGGAAAAGAAAAGGTTATAGACGCGGCGATATCGCTTGCCATATCAACCCTGGCACTCATAGCATCTATTGCGGCATTTGCCCTGAAATTAATACTGGCTAGAAAGTGCGGATAAAGCTGGCAAATGCGACAAGCAGCGCAAGAGCAGCAATTATAATGGATATTTTGGAGAGCCTTGTTGACTGGGCGGAACTTTTTTTAAATTCATCCAGATAATCCTCGCCAGTTTCGGTCTGATTGTGCTCTTCCCTGCTGATCTTGTCAAGCGAAGCCGACATGCTCTTCAATAAGTCTTTTGAAAGTTTATAGCTAAAGTGTGTTATAATAAAAGTTTAACATGATTTAAAATATCTTATATTTATGCATTATTAATGAATAAATTGGC
>CAMWXA010000275.1 GCA_947178035.1 uncultured Lachnospiraceae bacterium
GTACGAGCGCCCACACGACAGCCATAATTCTCCAGTTTGTGATTCCCATAAGATGAAAAAAAAGTGTGGAGAGCAGTACCACCCCGACATGTCCCCAGCAGTAAAAAGAGTGCAGCAGACTCATCGCCGTCTCCTTGTTTTTCGTGGGGCACGCCTCCATCACCGGGCTAACCACAACCTCAAGCAGTCCGCCGCCAACGGCATACAAAACTGTGGCAGTCAGCAGACCAGCATACGCATTGGGAAAAAGTTCCGGCAATATTGTCAGAGCAATCAGCCCCGCGGCCGCAGCTGCGTGTGCCAGAATCATAGCCGCCCGATACCCAATCCGATCCACAAACCCGACTGACGCCGCATCCACCAGAAGCTGAACGCCGAAATTAATCGTGACCAGAAAGGTAATCTGCGTCAGCGCAATTCCATAACTGTTATGAAATGTCAAAAAAAGCAGCGGCACAAAATTATTTACGATCGCCTGCACGATATATCCCACGAAACAGGCATACATTGTCTTATTATAATTGCTGTTCATCACACTGATCCTTTCCCTGTATTCTTCTTCTTCAGATTCTTTGCAATTCCAAACAGAACTTTTTCTTTTGTCAATGCACAATAATAACACAAAAAAAGGGAAAAGTATATATCAATATTTTCAGCCCGGTATAAGCAAAATATTGTCTGCTCATACCGGGCTGGCTCAAACATCAGCAATTTTTCGTTTTATTTCAGCCCCGTCCAGCGGTCCCGCAGATACCACACTGCCTTTTTCGGCTTACGGTCTCTCGTAAAAACTCCTTTTTTATTTCCCTGAACCCGCTTAATATTTTCTGCAGTCGCAAAGTCCGCAAAATTCCAGATATGCTCTCCGCACACATAGCTCTTCTGGTCAAACAGCTCACAGTACGCCCGAATGAATTCTTCCTGATACTCCTCACTGAATAAATCGCCTGTGACATCGTGCAGACCTGCAACCGCATCCGCTCCAAATTCTCCAAACACAATTGGCTTATCCGGATAGCGGCTGTGAAAGCGCTCCAGCTCATCCCCGAGCAGCGCGGCAGCCCCCGGCATATTTCCCTCTGTGTCATACCAGCCATTATAACGATTAATCATAAGAAAATCACAGAGCGGTGCGACTTTGCAGCTTTCAGGCGTTGCACCGCCGTAAGTCACCACCGTAAGCGGCCGCCGCTGCGGGTCTGTCTCCCTTGCCAGCGCAAAGAGCGGCGCAAAATATTCCTCAGCCCCCTCCTCCTCACTTGCAGGTTCGTTTGCAATGGAAAAAGCAATGACACAGGGATGATTTTTATCCCGTGCAATCAAATCCCGTATCACATCTGCGTGATGCTCCGCGGTCTGCAAAGTTTTCCAGGTTCCCTGCGGCACACCGCCCAACAGCCCCGTCGCTGTGAATCCGGTGTGGAGTCCGACCGCCGGTACCTCATCAATCACAAGAATTCCCTCCCTGTCACACAGGCGCATCATCTCCTCGCTGTACGGATAGTGGCTTGTGCGGAAAGAGTTTGCTCCCATCCACTTCATCAGCCCAATATCCTTCACATTATACGCCTCGCAAAAGCCTCTTCCGTGAACAGCGGTATCCTCATGCTTTCCAAATCCTTTCAAATATATCTGCGCGCCGTTAAGCCACAGTCCGTCTTTCCTCACGCAGAATTCGCGAAAACCGAATTCCTCCGTGTAAACATCCCGCACATTTTCACAATCAGCAAGCGTTACACGAAGCCGGTACAAATACGGATCATCTGTATTCCAGAGACGGCAGTTTTCGATTTTGCCGCTGCCGTTGCTTCCCCGGCCGCAGAAAAGCACCGTATCATCTCCGACGCCCGGAAGCAACTCTACGGACACCTCCGTTTCCGCCGTTGCGCTGCAGCGCACCTCATAGGAAAATACACCATCCGTTCCGCCCATGACCGTAATGTCCTGGATATAAGTCTTTGGCGTCGTATAAAGCACTACGGGACGCATGATTCCACTGTAGTTAAAAAAATCGAAATTAGGCAGATTTTCAATCGACTCCGGCAATCCCGGAAACTGCCGGTGCACAAGTCTCCCGCACGGAAGGGTACTGTCATCCACCACATTATCTGCCAAAACAGTAATACGGTTCTCTCCAGCCTGCACAAGATTTCCGATTTCCACCTCAAACGGCAGGAAACCGCCCTTATGCGCTGCCGCAAACGTTCCGTTTATGTACACCTGCGCACAATGGGTCACACTGCCAAACCGCAGGACAAGCCTCTCTGCAAGAAGTGCCCCTGCAAGCTGTACCGTTCTCTCATAAACCATCTTTCCTACATGATTTCGAAAGCTGCGCCCCTCATAGATATCATTGTAGGAACATGGTACCGGCATCGAGACATAATCGGTAAGCGGCCGCCCGGCATCGTAATCTTCATCTCTGTCAAGCAGCTTAAAATTCCATACACCGTCCAGGGAGCAGACCACTCTGCTCTCTGTCATTATTGGATAAAGCATTTTTCTCTTCCTTTCCTTTCATTTTCTTTTATTTCATTGCTCAGGCTTATCCCTTAACACCGCCAGCTGTAATTCCCTCGACAAACCATTTCTGGCAGAGGATAAAGATCGCAAGCACTGGTATTAATGACAATACGGACGCTGCCATGATAAGCGCATACTCCGCCCCATACTGTGAAATAAACATACGAATTCCCAACTGGATCGTCTTCAACTCAGTACTGTTAATGTAAATCAACGGTCCCATAAAGTCATTCCAGATATTCACAAAAGTAAAAATAACCAGAGTCGCAATGCCGGGCTTTGCGAGCGGCAGCGCAATACGGAAGAAAATACCGTATTCCGACAAACCGTCAATCCGTGCCGCCTCCAGAAGTTCCGTCGGGATACTCATCATAAACTGACGCATCAGAAAGACACCGAACGCTGAAAACGCCTGCATCAGAATCAGTCCAAGATGTGAATTGGTAAGTCCGAGTTTTCCCATCAGTGCAAACTGCGGTACCATATAAACCTGCCACGGTACTGCGATCGTCGTCACATAGATGACAAACAGCATATCCCTGCCCTTAAAATTCACCTTCGCAAATCCGTACGCTGCAAAGCAGCTGGTAAACACCTGAATCAGCGTTGTGATAACCGTAAGCTTTGTCGTATTCTTAAAAAATGTCAACAGCGGAATCTGATCCCAGATCAGCCTGTAGTTCTCGAAATGCCATTCTCTCGGCAGAAGTCTCATCGGCAGTGAGAAGACTTCATTATTGCTCTTAAACGAGGCAAACAGCATCCATACAAACGGCATGAGCATCAGTGCTGCAAACAGAGTAAGTACTGTATAGATAATTATTTTGTTTTTTGTTTTTCCTGTATCCATAAGCCCTCCTCCTATACAAAATCCGTAAATTTCTTTTCGCCGCGCATCTGTATCAGTGTGATAGTTAAAACGATCGCAAAGAGAACGAGTGCACTCGCGCTTGCGTAGCCAAATTTATAGTCAACAAACGCAGCATTATAAATATGATTTACCAGAACATTCGTCGATCTTCCCGGACCGCCGCCTGTCATCACATAAATCAGATCAAATACCTTGAAGCACTGAATCGTCAGCATAATGACTACAAAGAATGTGGTGGGTGTCAGCATCGGGATCGTGATATAGCGAATCTTTTTCCAGCCGGTTGCCCCATCAATCCCGGCAGCCTCATACAGGTCCTTTGAAATTCCCTGAAGCGCAGCCAGATAGACCACCATATAATATCCCATATATTTCCAGACACTTACGATGATAATCACCCACATCGCCCAATCCGTCGACGCACACCATTTTGGCGGATTTTCGACACCGATAAACCGCAGCACTTCATTCACAGGTCCAAATTCCGGCTGAAAAAGCATATTCCACACAGCTCCCACCGCAACAAGAGATGCCACATACGGAAAGAAAAAAGCGGTTCGATAGACTACAATGCCTTTTATCTTAGAATTCAAAAGGATGGCTATTGCCAGCGCCGCCACCAAAGTCAGCGGCACAGTGAACACAGCATACCATAGCGTATTCGTCAGAGATATCCGAAACGTACTGTCATTAAAAAGTTTGATGAAATTTTTTAGTCCCACAAATTTCATCGGCGCAGATGAGCCGTCCCACTCCATCACGCTCAGCACAAACGAGAAACATACGGGCAGGAAGATAAACACAAAATATCCAATGAAATTAGGAATTACAAAGGAATATCCGATTAGATTTGTCCGAATTGCCTTTTTCTTAGTACTTGTCATAAAGCATAAACTCCTTTCCAGATAGGAAAGGGCGCCCACAAGCCCTCTATGCCGCGGACGCCCTCTCTCTTCTATTGTTTAATCTGCTATTGCCTCTGCCGCTCGTTCATTCATGTTCGCGATTCCGTTCTCGATATCTTCCTCGCCAATCATGATCATATCATGCTCTTCCTCGATCACCTTGCGCACAGCCGCCATTTTTGCATCTAATGGACGGTCAAACACCAGGCTCTTTACCTCAAGCGCAGTCTTTCCATCCTCCGGGAAACCTTCGATAGACGCAAGCTTATCGATCACGGCATCCGAAGAAACTGCCGGAAATACACTGTTGTCCGCAAGAATCTCAGCGCCTGCTTCACTTGTTGCAAACTTCACAAATTCCCATGCCAGATCCGGCTCATCCGATTTCGCATTGATTGCAATCGGTGTCACTGACCCCACGGTACTTCCTGCCTCCACTCCTTCCGGGTGCGGAATCTTTGTCACTCCCCAGTTAAAATCAATTTTTCCATCCGCTTTATCCTTGATCAGAGTAGCAATAAACCAGCTGCCCATAGGAATCATAGCACACTGCTGCTGCTCAAATACGCTGCTGTAATGAATATTTCCCGTCTTTAAGTTTGCATAGCTCTGAACCACGCCGTTATCCTGCATACGCAGCGCCTGCTCATAATAAGGCGCCAGAAAACTGTAATCACTGCTCATCAGCGTGTTCTTTCCATCCTGCACTGCCCAGTTTGATACAAGAGCCATCCATGTGTGGTTATGGCTGCCATATACCTTCTCATTTCCTTCACCGCTCGTCATCTGCTCTGCCAGCGCCTCAAACTCATCCCATGTCATATCATCGGAAGGGTAAGCCACTCCTGCAGCATCGAACAGGTCTTTGTTGTAATACAGTACATACCAGTCACGCCGGAACGGAAGCGTATACTGCTCACCGTCTATCTGAAGCTGCTCCGCCGCTCCGTCATAGAGGGAAAGGTCAATACCACTCTCATTAATGTACGAATCCAGACATAATATCTGTCCTTTTTCTTTCATGGTCACCTGTGTCTCTGCATCCTTGACCATGATAACATCCGGATCGCTGTCTCCGCCTGCCAGCATAACGGTCAGCTTATTGTTGTACTCATCCGCCTGAACATCAAGCAGCTCGATCTCCACACCCGGATTCTGTGCAGTAAAGGCATCCGCAATTGCCTGGAACTGTGGAGATACTGCGTTATCCCATACAGAGACCGTCAGCTTTCTGTTCTCCACATCGCCTGATGCCTGCGGCTGCTGCTCCTGCTGTGTGCCGGTAGTCTGCTGATTGCCGCTCTCCGTTGGCGCTGCATCCTGTTTCCCGGAATTTCCGCAGCCTGCCAGACTGCATGCCATTGTCATTGCCGCCAATACGGCCGCTGTCACCTTTTTCCATTTCATAATCAAATCCTCCTTGTTCTTGATACTCTTACTATAACCAAAAACAAGGCGTTTTCCCATGCACGCAATGCCTTTTTCGTACACTATTTTCATGCCATTTCAAAAAATAAATATACTATTTTAAGATTTATTCACACTTCCAGTCATGCCGATGCGGCATTCCCTCCTTGCGTCGTTCCTGCCT
>CAMWXA010000276.1 GCA_947178035.1 uncultured Lachnospiraceae bacterium
TTTCGTTCGGAACAAAATATACAACGCCTGCAATGGACGATCCGTAGATTCCGTCCGCATAGAGAGGAGCCGCAACCATAATAGTCAGCTCGCCGGTAATTTTGCTGATCAGCGGCTCTGACACATAGGTATTGCCCTGCATGGCCTGTCTGACATACTCACGGTCAGAATAATCGTTTCCGTCAAAGATGCTGATGCCGTCCACGCCGATGATATTTCCGCGCTGGAAATTGTGCATCGCGGCACGCTCGTTGATAATGTTCCGTTTCTCATCCAGTGATACAGATGGATCGGACAGCTGCGAAATGCAGCCTGTGTCCATGACGACATTTTTGTAAGCTGTCAGTTCCTGCTCCACACGTTCTGCCGCCAGCACTGCAGTCTCACTCATCATGTGATTTACTGTGGTGAGAGTGCCGTTGTAATTGGCTATGATACTGAACGATCCTACCACAGCAAGCGCCGTCAGAACAGTCAAAATGAGACATAGTGTTATTTTTGCACGAATGCTTTTCATCTTAGAGTACCCCCGTTATGCAAAATATTTCGAATTAAATCCTTAGGATCTGTAGAAAAATAACTGACACATCCCGACTAGTCTATTTCTCCGGGGATGCATGTCAATCCTGCATAATCTGTATCAGTTATTCTTTTACAGTCCTTATTCAATATTATAAGTTTTACTGATATTACTTGTCAATAGCCTTGGAACGGTCTCATGGCGGATTGGCGGGGGACTGGTTACTTTTCATACCCACACCAAAGTAGTGGGAATCATGCGCCAAATTGATGCCCTTTATCAATTTGTGTGCAAAATCTGTTATAATTCACACCTCAATAACGTATAAGCTGATAAAAACTGGCGTGGGTGTGAATTGTAACGGGGGACTGTTTCATTATTGTTCAGGCATCCACAAAAGTAGAGGAATCGTAGTGGAATGGTGATAAGAAATTTTATTGCAAAATATTGCGGGGATATTATAATAAGAGTGTGACTGTTGATCATATGAGAGGGTGTAAGGTGAAATCAGGGATTTCCCCATCCTGATTGGAAAGCCCGCTAAAGCGGGCGAATGGGAGTCAGAGTGAAATCAGAGATTTCCCTCATCCTGATTGGAGAGCCCGCTAAAGCGGGCGAATGGGAGTCAGAGTGAAAACACAAAAAATAACAATCAAAGACGTGGCGAGGGAGGCAGGCGTATCGATATCCACAGTGTCTAATGCACTGAACGGTGTGGATGTGCTCCGCCCCGAGACAAAACAGCATATTCTGGAAGTGGCAAAGAGGTTGAACTACGTGCCGAATCTGAACGGCAGGAACTTAAAATCCCAGTATACCAATGTGATCGGGCTTTTTGTCACATCTGTGAGAGGGGAATACTATAATATCCTCGCCGATGCCATATACCAGAGGTGTAAAAAGTACGGCTATGAGCTGAATATATTTATCAGTGAGAAGCCGGATACCATGATGGCCAATATCCTTGGCCGGCGGATTGACGGAGCGATTATATTAAATAAATATATTGGAGAGCGGGAGACAGCGCTCTTTTCCGAAACGCAAATACCAGTCGTTTTTATAGACAGGGAGCTGGAAGGGGAGAAGATGGCCAGTGTTGTGTTTGACTCGTACCATGAGGGGGAACTGGTCGCAGAATATCTGGTTGGCTTAGGACATCGCACATTTGCATACATGGACGGGCCAGATGACAATTATGACAATATTCAACGGCGGGAGGGATTTCGGGAAGGGCTTAGAAGCAAGGGGGTTATTCTGGAAGAGGACTATATTATAGCAGGAAGGTTTGAGAAAGAGACAGCGTATCAGTCCATGATGCAGTTTGCGGATAGCGGTAGAGCCTTGCCGGATGCGGTGTTTGCTGCGAATGATGTGAGCGCTATCGGCACGATCGAGGCGCTTCAGGATGCAGGGATTCGGGTGCCGGAACGGGTGAGCGTTGTCGGCTGTGACGATATTGAGATTGCGCATCTGGTAACGCCATCGGTCACAACCGTCAGAACTTCCTTTGAGAAACAGGGAACGCTGGCAGCGGATCATCTGATCGCGCTGATCAGGGGGGAGGAAAGAGGCGGCATCGAGATTCTGCAGGGCAGGATTATTCCGCGGGAGTCCACGTGCGTGAGGGATGTTGTGCGATAAAAAATAACAGGAATTTTTGTATGAAGAAGAGAAGATCGTGATGCAATTTTTAGATATTGTTAATTTTGTACACGTTCTATGTGCATTTATGTTATATTGATTACTGGGCTGAATAACTTTAAGGTATATACAGTGAAGGATGTACAGTATAATAAATAGTTTGGCTTTACAGATGCAGAAGTCAGGGAAATGCTTGAATATTATGGATTTATGGAAAAATACAGCAGAAGATTTATCGACAAGGCGAAAACAACCACCCGCGATGAGTTGGAACTGTTGATCGATGGCGGCAGTGTGAAAAAAGTGATCCATCAGGAATTGACCTACAGAGATCTCGACTCGGATATTGACAACCTGTGGAGCATTCTCTTCACGACGGGCTATCTGACGCAGAGCGGTTTGCAGGAGGGGGAGCTGACGGAGCTTGTCATTCCCAATAACGAGATACGGTGGATCTTTGTCCGCCAGATCCGCGAGTGGTTTAAGGAGGAATCCGTAAAGGATACCGCAAAGCTGGAACGAAAATGAGGAGGAGAAACACGAAAATGGAAGAAGCGCAAAAGTTAACACCAGACAAACAGGAGAAAGTTGACAAGTTTCGTATCCTGAACCAGTACGCGAAAAAGGGAGCCACACTTTTTGTGGGTTCTTCGCTGATGGAAGGGTTTCCGATCAACGAATTTCTGATGGATCATGGAATGCCACAGGTGATTTACAACAGGGGGATTGGAGGATTTACCATACCGGAACTCTACAGTGTGAGGGATGTCTGTATTTTTGATTTAAGTCCCAGAAAGATTTTCATCAATATCGGAACCAACGACATTGCTTCCGAGGGATACACCCTGGAGAAGCTGTTGGAAAATTACAGAACCCTGCTGCTGCAGATCAAGGAGAGGCTTCCGGAGACAGAGGTGTATATGATGGCTTATTATCCGGTGAACGAGACAGCGCATTTTGACGTGGAGCTTGAATGGCAGAAGCATATATTCGAGGGAACCCGGACGAACAGGAACATCCACGCCGCCAACGAAGCGGTGGAGAAGCTGGCGGAAGAATTGGGGTATCATTTTATTAATGTGAATAAGGGCCTGTTTGACGAAGCAGGACAGTTGAAGCGGGAGTATACCATAGAGGGACTACATATGTACGCAAATGGTTATCATGCTGTGTTTGAGGAATTGAAACGATATTTATAACCGGGTGGACAGATCATGGAACAGACGGCGATTTCATTGTTACAATTCATACTCATGCCAGTTTTTATCAGCATATAAGCTATTGAGGTGTGAAAAGTAACATTCCATTAACAATGAAAAGATGTCCCAGGGCAGTCCAGGTTGCAAAGGTGGGACTGGTATGATAAAGTAATATGTATTACGATGGAGAAGGGACATAAATTTGTGGTGTGTGGTAAAAAGTTAAAGGATAGAAGCATTTTTTCGAAATTATTTGGCTCATATCTGCTCATTTTGGGGATCACTCTGGTCGTGGAGATGGGAGTCTCAACGAGAGTTCTGAACACGAGCAGGGAACAGGCAGAAACCTTATATAGGAGTCTGATACAGCTTGTGAAGAATGAGTGCGATGATCAGATCAGGGGGATTGACCGCAATCTGGATCTGCTGGCTCTGGATGCCAGGGTGCAGTCCCTGTCGAATGTCAGGGGAGAATTTCGGCCGGACAGCCAATATACGGCGTATGCGCTTTACGATGAATTGCAGAGTATGAGATTTTCTTCGGAAGAATACAAGCGTTTGTTTATCTATTTTCAGAATACGGATTCGGTCATCAGTTCTGCCGGAAATATGTCTCTGGAGATGTACCACTCGCTCTACTATCAGGAATTGAATATTCCACTGGAAGAGTTGAGGGATTACTTGCGCCAGAGGCACTATCATGACATCAAGGTTCTGCATTCCAAGGAGGGCACAGGAGAGATCATGTACTCCATGACCAGCCTCAAGACGAATATAGGGGAACCCTCCGCAACCATCGCCATACAGATCACGCCGGAATCGATAGAGGACAGAATCCAGACTGCAAGGTGGGATGAGGACATACAGGTTGCCATATTGAACAGCAAAAATGAATCGTTGAACAACGTTGCATTTGTGGGCGGAGGTGAAAACCTGCTATATGAGGAAATCCCCATAGACAAGAATTTTCTTGTCCGTCTGGACGATCAGGATTACATCGGCATTGCCATGAAATCATACATCTCCGATTGGCTCTATGTGCTGCTGACACCGAAAAAGATTATTGAAAAAGACGCGAGACAGATAGAAAATTATTGTCTGATCGGTTTGGCGGTCTGTTTCGTCATCGGATTTTTCTTCGCAGGGTATTTTGCCAGAAAGAACTATGTTCCCATCAAAGGGCTGATGGATCTCTTTCGGAAAGAGCATGAGGAGGTGGAAACCGCCAATGGGCGGGAGTATCGGAACGAGTATCAGTGGCTGGAAAATCAGACAAAGAACTTCTTGAAACAGTATGAGGATATAAGACGCTCTCTGGATGAGAATCAGCGGCGCCTGCGCGATTTTTGTCTGTATAAACTTCTCACACAGCCTTACGAGGAATTGGATCCCTCCGAGAGGGAGCTTCTGAACCGCAGCGGAATAACGGACGGCATATTGCGGGTGGTTTCCTTGTCGGTGGGGACACTGCCGGAAGCGCAGCAAACAGAGGCGGTGGATCCTGCAAGGGAGAAACAGACACGGGAATTAAAGCTGCTGATCATCAAAAGTGTGGTGGAAGAAACGTTCAATAACGTATTTCCCGCGGAGCTGCTGGAGGTGGGAAACAGTGTGATCGCACTGGTTCGCCTGGATGCCATGAACACGGACAACTATGATAAAATGTGGGGAGCTTTTGTGAAATCCTATGAACTGATCAAGAGGGATTTTCATTTTTATTTACAGACGTGCGCAGGTACGGCAAAGAATGGACTGGAAAATGTACATCTTTCTTATCTTGAGGCAAAGGAGACCGAGGAATATGCTGTTTTGCTCGAGACGTTCTTTATCAATTACAATGATATCAAGGACAGGAGCAGGAAATATTATTATCCTGCGGAGGCGGATACCAGGATTCAGTATGCGATCTCTGCTGGACAGCCGGAACCAGCCATACTTTGCGTCACTGAGATCCTGCGCGCGAATTATCAGGAGAATCGCATCACGGCAAAGCTGCTGCCCTGCCTGATCTATGATTTGCTGGGGACGCTTATGAGAAGCGCAAATGAAACAGGCTGCAGTGATTTCTTTGAGCAGTATTGGACGAATTTTGAGGATTTTGGAAATCTGCCCCGCAGGCCGCAGAAAGAGATCGAACAACAGTTTATACAATTGATCAGTGCGCTTTGTCAGGAGGTTGAGAAGATAAAAAACGGAGGCGATACCAATCTGGCAGACAAGATTCATAAATATGTACTTGAGAATTATCAGGACCCAGATCTGAATATTTCCCGGGTTGCGCTGTATTTTGATAAGACGCCGGCATATATCTCTTCTGTGTACAAGAAACGGACAGGCAAGGGCCTGCTGAAATTTATCACACAGGTGCGGATCGACCATGCGATCGAACTGCTGCAGGAGGGAAAAAATGTGAACGAAACAGCTGTTCTCTCCGGGTTCCGGGACAGCAGGAGTTTTATCCGGGTGTTCAAGGAGCAGACAGGACTGACACCGGGACCTTACTCTTATACACATC
>CAMWXA010000277.1 GCA_947178035.1 uncultured Lachnospiraceae bacterium
AGCCTGTTCAATGCATTGGGATTTACAGAAGAGGAAATGAACAAACCGATGGTCGGTATTGTCAGCTCTTACAATGAGATTGTACCAGGTCATATGAATCTGGATAAAATCGTCAATGCCGTGAAGCTCGGTGTGGCGGAAGCAGGCGGAGTACCTGTCGTATTTCCGGCAATCGCTGTCTGTGATGGCATTGCTATGGGACATATCGGTATGAAATATTCGCTTGTCACAAGAGATCTGATCGCTGACTCGACGGAATGTATGGCTCTGGCGCATCAGTTTGACGCGCTTGTCATGGTGCCAAACTGTGACAAGAATGTTCCAGGACTGCTGATGGCAGCTGCGCGCATCAACGTGCCTACTGTATTTGTGTCGGGCGGACCGATGCTTGCAGGACATGTAAAAGGACAGAAACGCAGCCTTTCCTCGATGTTTGAGGCAGTGGGATCCTATGCCGCTGGTACTATGACAGAGGAGGATGTGTGCGAGTTTGAGAACAAGGCGTGCCCGACCTGCGGTTCCTGTTCTGGTATGTACACTGCAAACTCCATGAACTGTCTGACAGAAGCACTCGGAATGGGCTTGCAGGGAAATGGCACGATTCCGGCTGTGTATTCCGAGAGAATCAAGCTTGCAAAACATGCGGGCATGGCAGTTATGGAAATGCTCAGGAAAAACATCTGTCCGCGCGATATCATGACAAAGGAAGCCATTATCAATGCGCTCACGGTTGACATGGCGCTGGGATGCTCGACAAACTCCATGCTCCATCTTCCTGCAATCGCGCATGAGATTGGATTTGATTTCGATATTTCTTATGCAAATGAGATTAGTGCAAAGACACCAAATCTCTGCCATCTTGCGCCGGCTGGTCCGACTTATATGGAAGACCTGAATGAGGCGGGCGGCGTGTACGCTGTGATGAACGAGCTGTCAGAGCTTGGTCTTCTGAATGAAGACTGTATGACAGTGACAGGAAAGACCATAGGAGAAAATATCAAGGGTGCTGCAAATAAAAATCCAGAGGTTATCAGGCCGCTTGACAACCCATACAGCAAAACAGGCGGACTTGCCGTGCTGAAGGGAAATCTTGCCCCTGACGGAAGTGTGGTAAAGCGTTCTGCTGTAGCTCCTGAGATGCTTGTCCATGAGGGACCGGCGCGTGTGTTTGAGTGCGAGGAGGATGCGATTGAGGCAATCAAAGGCGGCAAAATTGCAGCAGGTGATGTGGTGGTAATCCGTTACGAGGGTCCTAAGGGTGGTCCTGGTATGCGTGAGATGCTCAATCCTACATCAGCGATTGCCGGAATGGGACTTGGATCCACGGTGGCGTTAATCACAGATGGACGTTTCTCTGGCGCATCGCGCGGTGCATCGATTGGTCATGTGTCACCAGAGGCAGCTGTGTGCGGTCCAATCGCACTTGTCGAGGAGGGTGATATCATTTCCATCAACATTACAGAGTGTACTCTGAATGTCAAAGTATCAGACGAGGAGCTGGCAAAACGCCGTGCAGACTGGCAGCCGAGAGAGCCAAAGATTACGACAGGATATCTTGCAAGATACCGCGAGCTTGTTACAAGTGGCAACAGAGGAGCCATTCTCGAGATACCCAGAAATTGAGTGTACACAATATCAATATAACAATACTATGACCAAAGGAGAGTATTAATATGCAGTTGACAGGTTCACAAATTGTTATCGAATGTCTGAAGGAGCAGGGGGTAGACACTGTATTTGGCTACCCTGGCGGCTCTATATTAAATATTTATGATGAGTTATACAAGCACAGCGATGAGATTAAGCATATTCTGACATCCCACGAACAGGGAGCATCCCATGCTGCGGATGGCTATGCGCGCGCGACAGGCAAGGTCGGTGTCTGCCTTGCGACGAGCGGCCCTGGCGCGACAAACCTGGTTACAGGTATTGCCACAGCGTACATGGATTCTGTGCCTATGGTTGCAATCACTGCAAATGTTACGCTGCCGCTGCTTGGAAAGGATTCCTTCCAGGAGGTTGACATTGCGGGCGTGACAATGCCAATCACAAAACATGGCTACATCGTAAAAGACGTGGCAACGCTTGCCGACACGATCAGAAAAGCCTTTAAGATTGCAAAATCCGGCAGACCCGGACCGGTACTGGTCGATATCACAAAGGACGCTACCGCAAATAAATGTGAGTTTGTTCCAGAGAAACCAGAGCCGCCGGCAGTCACAAACTCTTACACGGAAAAGGACATTGATGTTGCCCTTGAAATGATTCGCAATGCCCAAAAGCCATACATCTATCTCGGCGGCGGCGCGATTATTTCCAATGCCTCGAGGGAAGTCAAAGAATTTGCAGACAAAATACAGGCGCCAGTGTGTGATACGCTTATGGGAAAAGGCGCTTTCGACGGAAAGAGTGCGCTCTATACAGGTATGATTGGTATGCATGGCACCAAGACGTCAAATTACGGTGTCAGCCAGTGTGATTTGCTGATTGCTTTGGGAGCGCGATTCTCTGACAGAGTCGTCGGAAATCCGAGAAAATTTGCTGAAAATGCGAAAATACTACATATCGATATCGATGCTGCTGAAATTAACAAGAATATCCGGACAGATGCCTCTGTGATCGGTGATTTAAAGACTGTTTTGAAGGAGCTGAACAGCAAGCTGGAACAGCAGAATCACGAGGAGTGGATCGCCCAGATCAAAGAGCTTAAAGAAAAATATCCACTGCGGTATGAATCTGACAAGCTGACCTGTCCGTATGTAATCGAGGAGCTTGACCGGGTGACAGGAGGAAAAGCAATTGTTTCCACAGATGTCGGTCAGCATCAGATGTGGGCTGCACAGTATTATCAATACACAGAGCCACGCACATTCCTTTCTTCTGGAGGACTGGGCACGATGGGATATGGACTTGGTGCCTGCATCGGCGCCAAAGTAGGTATGCCTGACAAAATCTGTGTAAACATTGCCGGTGACGGATGTTTCCGTATGAATATGAATGAATTGGCGACGGCAAGCCGCTATAACATTCCTATTATACAGATTGTTATCAACAATCATGTGCTTGGCATGGTGAGACAGTGGCAGACATTGTTCTATGATAAGAGATACTCGCAGACAATTCTGACAGATAAGGTTGATTTTGTGAAGGTTTCTGAGGGCCTTGGCTGTGAGGCAATACGCGTCACAAAGCGCGAGGAGGTAGGTCCCGCCATCGAGAAGGCAGTTTCACTGCAAAAACCTGTCGTGATTGAGTGTATTATTGAAGAGGATGACAAAGTGTTTCCGATGGTTCCTGCCGGGGCAGCGATCAGTGAGGCCTTTGACGCGGAAGATTTGAAACAACGTCAGTAGAGCTGCATAATATAGGATTATATGAGAAAATAATTTGTTGGATTCCAGCGTATGAACGGTGTGCTGACAATGCCTGGTGTTGGCTCTGTCAGCGCATTGACTCAGTATTATCAGCGTGTTTTTTCAACCTGGATGACAAATGGACATACAAGAAAATACGCAGCATCCTGAACGCTAGAATGTTGTTTATATAAATCTATTGTGTAATATGCTGCTTTTGCGTTATGCAGCAATATTTTGCATCTGCAAGAGAGCACATGAAAAGAGAAAATCAGGAGGAGTTAGAAAATGTCGAGAGTGTACAACTTTTCAGCAGGTCCCGCAGTTTTACCTGAAGAAGTCCTTAAAGAAGCTGCAGATGAGATGTTAGATTATAGAGGAACCGGTATGTCGGTTATGGAGATGAGCCACCGCTCAAAAGCTTATGATACGATTATCAAGGAAGCAGAAGCGGATTTGAGAGAGCTTATGAACATTCCAGACAACTACAAGGTTCTGTTTTTGCAGGGCGGAGCAAGTCAACAGTTTGCTATGATTCCCATGAATCTGATGAAAAATGGTGTCGCTGACTATATCGTCACAGGTCAGTGGGCTAAGAAAGCATATCAGGAGGCATGTCTTTTCGGCAAGGCAAACAAGATTGCATCCAGCGAGGATCAGACGTTTTCTTATATTCCAGACTGCTCTGATCTGCCGATTTCTGAGGATGCAGATTATGTGTATATCTGTGAGAACAATACCATTTACGGCACAAAATTCAAGACCTTACCCAACACAAAGGGGAAGACTCTCGTGGCAGATGTATCTTCCTGTTTTCTGTCAGAGCCTATAGATGTCACAAAGTATGGTGTAATCTATGGCGGCGTGCAGAAAAACATCGGACCCGCTGGCGTTGTCATTGTAATCATCAGAGAGGATTTGATTACGGACGATGTGCTCCCTGGAACACCGACCATGTTGAAGTATAAGACGCATGCGGACAATGATTCCCTGTACAACACGCCGCCCGCATATGGTATCTATATCTGTGGAAAGGTGTTCAAGTGGCTCAAGAAGATGGGCGGACTTGAAAAGATGAAAGAATACAATGAGAAAAAGGCTAAGATTCTCTATGATTTCCTGGATGAGAGCAAGCTCTTCAAGGGAACGGTCAGAAAAGAGGATCGCTCTCTGATGAATGTACCTTTCGTAACAGGCCGTGAGGAACTGGATGCCAAATTTGTCAAGGAAGCGAAGGAAGCCGGATTTGAGAACCTGAAAGGACACAGGACCGTTGGCGGTATGCGTGCAAGCATCTATAATGCAATGCCAATCGAGGGCGTGGAGAAGCTTGTGGAGTTTATGAAGAAATTTGAGGAGGCAAATGTATAATGTATCAGTATAAATGTCTGAATCCTATCTCCGATATCGGATTATCAAGATTTACAGAAAATTATCAGACAACAGATGACATCACAAAGGCAGAAGGTGTCCTTGTCAGAAGCGCGTCCATGCATGAAATGGAGCTTCCAGAGACACTTCTGGCCGTTGCAAGAGCCGGAGCTGGTGTAAACAATATCCCTCTTGACAAATGTGCAGACAAAGGGATTGTCGTATTCAATACACCAGGTGCAAATGCAAATGGTGTCAAAGAGCTTGTGATTGCAGGTATGCTGCTGGCGTCAAGGGATATTACAGGCGGCATCGACTGGGTAAAAGCCAACACAGGCGCGGAGACGATTGCCAAGGATGCCGAGAAGGAGAAGAAGAACTTTGCCGGTACGGAAATACAGGGAAAAAAGCTTGGCATCATCGGTCTTGGAGCAATCGGTATCAGGGTAGCCAATGCGGCAGTAGCCCTCGGTATGGATGTCTATGGATACGACCCATATCTCTCCGTAGATGCAGCATTGAAGCTTTCCCGCGAGGTGAAGCATGTCATCAATGTCGATGATATTTATGCGGTCTGTGATTTCGTCACGATTCATGTCCCGCTTATGGATGCCACAAAGGGAATGATCAATGCAGCAGCCATCGCCAAGATGAAACAGGGTGTCGTAGTGCTCAATTTTGCAAGAGATCTTCTTGTCAATGAAAAGGATATGCTCGCTGCACTTGAGTCTGGAAAAGTCAAAAAATATGTTTCAGACTTCCCGAATCCGACGACTGCTGGTCAGAAGGGGTGTATTGTCATCCCGCATCTTGGGGCTTCCACAGAGGAGTCAGAGGACAACTGTGCAGTCATGGCAGTGGATGAACTCAAGGATTATCTTGAGAACGGCAATATCAGAAACAGTGTAAACTATCCGGCATGTGATATGGGTGTATGTGGCAATGTGGGAAGAGTGGCAATTCTTCATAAGAATATTGCAAACATGATCACACAGTTTACCGCTGCGTTCGGTGCAGCAGGCATCAATATCAGCGACATGACCAACAAGTCAAGGGGCGGGTATGCCTATACCATGATTGATATTGAGCAGTCTGCTGACTACAAGATTATTGAGCAGTTAAATGGGATTGACGGCTTGTTC
>CAMWXA010000278.1 GCA_947178035.1 uncultured Lachnospiraceae bacterium
GATCACGCCTTTTCCATTCATCATATCCTTTGTCATATTGAGGATTGCGAAGTAAAGCTGGCTGTCATCAAGTTCCTTGACTGCCTTGCCATACATTTTCTGTACTACTGCTTCCAAATTTGCTTTTACGTTCATATGCTTGCTCCTTTTCCTGCTGTTGATACAGCATTTTCTTAATATATTAATGGTTTCTTAGACTATCATTGAAATCAATCAATTGTTGCTGCTTTTCAATTCTTATCATATTTTATGAAATCACATCCAGATATTTGATGCGAATCAATTTGTGGGGCACCACGATATCCTGTCCGCTCCCGCCTTCCATCAGCCGGGCAAGCTCTTCCACTGCATTGGAAGCAATCTTCTGGAAATCCTGTCTCACTGTATGCATCTGTTTTCCCGCATATCCCATCAGGCTCACCCCATCAAATCCGCACACTGGTCTGTAGATGTCCATATCAATCAACGCTTTCATCGCACCAATCGCCATCAGATCCGATGCACAGATGATTGCATCCTTGCTTCTCGCATACTGCATTGTCAGCTTTCTCGCCTCGAGTTCGCTGAAATTTCCTGTTCTGACCAAAACGTTCAACCCCAGCTCATCCGCCAGTCTGTTCATTCCAATCAGGCGTTCCTCTGACACATAGCCGCTTTTTTTTCCAGATAGATATAGGATTTTTTTATAGTTCTTCCCCTCCAAAAACTTCTTGGCAACCTCGTACTGCGCCTTTGTATTATCAATATGAATACTCGATGTATTTTCACTGACTCCGGGGGCGTCGATCAACACACTCTTGAACTTACTGCTCTCCACCAGCTTCCTTAATGTGATGTCCTCCTTGGACAGATCGCAGATAACCAGCCCTTCTATGCCTTGTGATTGAAAGTACCGGGTCATCTCCTCCAAGTTCATCTCAGCAATCATAGTAAAAAACACGGTGATGATATCCATGTTCTTCTCTTTTGCCTTGTTGATCGCTCCGATTATATACTGCATCGGAATCTCGTCTACTGTCTGCGCATGCCTGTTTGCATCGAGCACCAGCGCAGTTCTCCCTGTTTTCTTAGACGATAATGCTGAAGCAATTGTATTCGGAACAAATCCAAGCTCCGCAATCGCCGCATGAACCTTTTCCTTTGTCTCATCACTCACATTCGGATAGTGGTTTAATACCTTCGAGACTGTCGAGATTGCTACACCTGCCCTCTTTGCCACATCTCTTATGGAAACCAAATCATACATCACCTTCTTTTATTAAGTCTGTTCCTTAAATGGCTTTTTTCGATTTTTATAAGAAAACGTTTTCCAGAAAACGTTTTCTTAATCATACAACAAAAATAACGGTTTGTCTACCGTTATTTTTATTTTTTCCAATTTTTTTGATTTTATCCCAACACTCTCTGTATTGCAGCAATCACCCGGTCCGCCTCAAATGGTTTCACGATAAAATCTTTCGCACCATTCTGAATGGCCTGCGCCACCATTGCCTGCTGTCCCATTGCCGAACAGATAATCACCTTTGCCTTCGCGTCAAGCTCTTTTATGCGCTTCAACGCGTCGACTCCATTCATCTCTGGCATGGTAATATCCAGCATCACGACGTCTGGCTGGAGCTCCATATATTTTTGTACAGCCTCCACACCGTTTCCAGCCTCTCCTGCAACCGTATGCCCATTCGCCTCAAGAATCTTCCTGATTGTCATCCTCATAAAAACAGCATCATCCACGATTAATATCTTTGCCATCGTACTTCCACCTTTCAAGCATTTGTATGTCATTGTATCACAGTTTTTTGAATTATCAAGCTTCTTTTGCATATTTTCTATTTTTGTGATGGTCTGACGGTTCCATTTGGCGCATGCATAGAAATGCCAACTTTCCAACAGTATGTTAAGACTTATCCACAATTGCAATCACAACTGAGCGCGGATACATGACAATCGTGTCGTTTGCCACCCATTTGGTCAGCCTGTGGTAATCCGTATCTGCCGTATGCTCAAACTCTGTATTCATAATAATACGCCATCTTCTGCCCAGCGGAAGATTTGGAAGCTGTACTTCCTCTTTTTCCCAGTACGCATTTACACCGATGTAAATAATATCATCTTCCCGATTCCCTTCCGTACGTCCGGCAAACATGATGCCAATCGTGCGCGTATCCGGTCCGCAGTTGCTGTTCCACGCCCTCTTATTGTGTATCGAAACCTCTGGAAAGCCACATCCGCTCGGACCAGAACGCCCCCT
Source organism: uncultured Lachnospiraceae bacterium (assembly GCA_947178035.1). GTDB lineage: Bacteria > Bacillota > Clostridia > Lachnospirales > Lachnospiraceae > COE1. The sequence continues at coordinate 2,249 of CAMWXA010000278.1, forward strand.
TAAGATCGGATGCTTCTTACGCAGGCTGATCATAAATTTGCAGAATTCAAACATCTCGCTGTACTCCTGCTTGCGGTTCCAGTCAAGCCACGATATGATATTGTCCTGGCAGTACGCGTTGTTGTTGCCAAACTGCGTGTTGCAGAATTCATCCCCCGCAAGGAACATCGCAGATCCCCGGCTGCACATCAGGATAGCAAACGCATTTTTGCGCAAACGATTCCGCAGTGTCAGAACTTCAGGATTGTTGGTATCGCCTTCCACACCGCAGTTCCAGCTATTGTTATCGTTTGCTCCGTCCGTATTGTTCCAGCCGTTCTTCTCATTGTGTTTTTGATTGTATGCATACATATCATACAGCGTAAAGCCGTCGTGGCAGTTCAGGAAATTGACTGTGGCATTCTCACCGCGGTTTTCCTTTCCGTACAGGTCGAGAGAGCCCGTAATGCGGTTGATAGCTGCCTGCGCCATGCCATAATCACCTTTTAAGAAACAGCGCATATCATCGCGGTATCTTCCGTTCCACTCTGCCCAGCGGTTCCATGATGGAAAGCTTCCTACCTGGTAAAGTCCGCCTGCATCCCACGCCTCAGCGATCAGCTTTACATTTCCAAGCACCGGATCAAACGCCAGACTCTGCAGCAGCGGCGGCTTGCTCATCGGAGATCCATCCTCATTCCGCCCCATAATGGAGGCAAGGTCAAAACGAAAACCATCCACCCTGTAAGATACTACCCAATAGCGCAGACATTCCAGAATAAACTGCTGCACAATCGGATGATTGCAGTTCATAACATTGCCGCAGCCGCTGAAATTGTAATACTTTCCGTCAGGAGTCAGCATATAGTAAATGTTATTGTCGATTCCCTTGAATGAAAAGCAAGGTCCCATCTCATTTCCTTCCGCTGTATGGTTAAACACAACATCAAGAATAACCTCTATGCCGTTTGCATTCAGTTCATGAATCAGGCTTCGAAACTCATTGCCCGCCTTGCCTGCCCGCGTGTCTGCCGCGTAAGCAATGTTTGGCGAAAAAAAGCACACAGGACTGTACCCCCAGTAATTAATGAGCTTCTCCCCGTCGACAATCCGCACATCCTCTGTCTCGTCAAATTCAAAGACTGGCATAAGTTCCACCGCATTGATGCCAAGCTCCAGAAGATAGGGTATCTTTTCACGAATACCCTCATAGGTTCCTCTGTGTTCCACCCCCGAGGATTTATCCTGCGTGAATCCTCTCACATGCATTTCATAGATAATCATATCCTTCGGCTCTAAACTGGTGTTTTTGAAATTTCCCCAGTCATATCCGCTGTCTACTACCCTTGCCTTGTACATCCGCTCAGAGACCGGCTTCTCCTTGCCCCAGATTTCCTGTCCTGCAACGGACTTCGCATAGGGATCCAGAATGTATTTTGTCTTGTCAAACAACAGTCCCTTGCTGACATTGTACTCCCCGTCAAACTGATACGCGTACTCAAAATCCTTGGGCTTTAAACCATATACTACCATAGAGTACGTGCCGCCCATGCGGCAGGATTCTGGAAACGGCAGCACTGCATAAGGCTCATGTTCACCTACGTGGAACAGACACAGGCTGCAGGATTTCGCACCATTGGAATGAATGGTAAAATTCACTCCTTCATCCACCCTGATTGCTCCATTTTCCAAAAATTTCCCGGGCCGGATCGGAAAACCGGCTACCTCATCTGTAGGTGGATAATATTTTCTTTCGAGTCCCGAACCGATATATCTCATAACTTAACAATCCTCACTTGATATCATTCTAACCAATTGTGCAGCGTTTAGAATCTATAATGAAACAATCCTGCCAATTTTACAGATTCTTTGTGCGAGCAAAAAAGAGCATATATACTTTAATTTTACATGATTTCCCATAATGGCGCAACATCTCAATTATTTTTGCGCATTTTTACCACAAAAGTGCAAAATCTGCTACTCATTATTGTAAATGTTATTGATATATGTCCCTGTGCACAAAAAAGACTCTCTGGCAATATTGATTATTGTCAGAGAGCCCTTGTATGGAATCTTACATCAAATCCTGCATGCGCACTCCGTCCATGTCGTCAAAGTCCTGATTTTCTCCCACCATCCCCCAGATAAAGGTGTATGCGCGGCTGCCGCTTCCCGAATGGATCGACCAGCTCGGCGAGATCACAGCCTGCTCATTTCTCATGACGATATGTCTTGTCTCCTGCGGTTCCCCCATGTAATGCATCACAAATGCATCCTCTGGCATGTCGAAATACAGATACACCTCCATGCGTCTGTCATGGGTGTGGCACGGCATCGTATTCCATACACTTCCGGGTTTTAGCGCCGTCATGCCCATGACGAGCTGGCAGCTCTCAACCTGCCCCGGCAGAATGTACTTGTTGATTACCCTGTGGTTTGCGTCCTCGAGACAGCCAAGCTCCACCTTGTTCTCATCCTTGATGATCACGACATCCTCCGACGCCTCGCCCTGCGGCTTGATCAGTCTGGTCGGATAGGTCTTGTGTGCAGGTGCACTGTTCAGGTAAAACTTCGCCGGATTTTCCGCATCGACGGACTCAAATGTGATATCCTTCGAGCCCATACCGATATACATGCCTTCCTTATGTCCTACCTCGTACTTTTTGCCGTCGATGGTGATGATTCCTGCCGGTCCGATATTGATGACGCCAAGCTCACGTCTCTGGCAGAAATACGCTGCGCGGAGCTCATCCCCGGCCGTCAGTGCGATCGGCTCTACCGGCACTGCGGAACCTGTGATGATGCGGTCGATGTGGCTGTATACGAGCTTGAGCTCACCTGTCCTGAACAGATCATCGATCAGAAACTCCTCTCTGAGTCTCTCGGTCGTGTAATTCTTTACGTCCTTTGGTGAAGCAGCTGTTCTCAATTCCATGATTCATTTACCTTCCTTTTTATAGATTTTTACGATTGATTTATACTGTGTCTCAAATGTATCCAACAGACTGTAAGTACTTACATTTTATCGCAGCACTGTCAAATAGTCAATAAAATATTCCCATTTTCACTTGATTTTCAGTCATTTTTATCCTATAATTTATTTAAATTATGGTAGTGCTTTCATAGTTTGTTACAATTGCAGTCATCACTACATTGGGGAAAGGTGGATACTCTCATGACAATCTACGACGTCTCCGAGAAAGCCGGTGTATCCATAGCAACTGTATCGCGCGTGCTGAACGGTTCCAGCAACGTCAGTGCCCAGACGCGTCAAAAGGTTCTGGCCGTGATCGAGGCATGCGACTACACGCCGAACGCTTTTGCAAGAGGACTTGGCTTAAACTCGATGAATACGATCGGCATACTGTGTGCCGACTCTTCCGATCTATATCTTGCCAATGCCATATACCACATCGAGCAGGAATTGCGGGAGAACAACTACAACTGTATCCTCTGCTGTACGGGTTACAAGCTCGAGGACAAACAGAAATACCTGAATCTCCTCGTCAACAAAAAGGTTGACAGTGTGATTCTCGTGGGCTCCAACTTCGTGGCGGACAACGATTCCGAGAACGACTATATCCGCGAAGCCGCCAGGGAAATCCCAATCCTTTTGCTC
>CAMWXA010000279.1 GCA_947178035.1 uncultured Lachnospiraceae bacterium
TGCTACGACAGTCGGATACGAGAGAAAGTATAATCCATGCTTGGGATAAGCATGGATTTATCTATGCACAGCCTCATGCAGAGGAAAGATGCCGCCTGTTCGATTGTCATTTTCCCAAATACAAGAAAGAGGGATAAGATATGTATATCAATGATTTAAATGGTTGCGTTGAATTCCATAGCTATAAAGAGTATGAACAACAGATTCGGGAAATGACAGGTTCTGGCCGGGATAACGAAATACAGCTTTACATGAGAGAGAGCTCCGATGGCTGGAATATGGATTTCCCCTGTTCACTTTCTATCCTGATTAAAGAGAATCAGGCTGCAGTAAATTATTTTTCGGAAGGCAATGAGGAGATGTTTGCGTCAATAGGGGACATGAACAGGGACGATGATTTTCAGTGGAAAATCGGTGCTTATGACTATTCAGTGGCCGGATACCAGATACTTTCTATTGAAAAGACACTTGAATGCGCACTGGAGTTTTTTCATTCGCAGAAAAAACCAGCCTGTATTGAATGGGAAACATTATAGGAATATGGAGTGTGATATATGATAAATGTATATACAAACAGAGAAAATTACCAGTATGATCTGCATGCGCTGCTCAAATCCTTTTATCCGGAGCATGATGTGAGGGTGTACAATGAGAGCGCACTGGATACGCAGAAGGACAGCGGCAGTCAGGTCATCATACGGCTTTTGGATGACGGAATGGAACTGACACTTGATATTGATGGCAGGAAGGACTATGTCCACACATACAAAAATGACACTGATGTCACAAAAAACGATTACAAGCTTTCGCTGTACTATGATTTGTGCGATTACACAGGAAAAACACTTCCATGGGGGAATCTGACAGGAATCAGACCGACAAAGCTGACGATGGGAATGCTGGAGGAAGGGCTGGGAGATGAGGAGATCGTCGCACAGATGAAGGAGACACATGCAGTCAGTGACGAGAAGGCACAGCTCAGTCTTGATATTGCCAAACGCGAGAAGCAGATTCTTGACAGGATTCATTATGAGAATGGTTACAGCTTATACATCGGCATTCCATTCTGTCCAACGACATGTCTGTACTGTTCGTTTACTTCGTATCCAATCGCGGTGTGGCGCAAGCGGATTCAGGAATATCTGCAGGCGCTTTTTAAGGAGATTGATTTTGTCGCAGAAGCCTGTCGGGACAAGATATTAGATACGATCTATATTGGCGGGGGAACGCCCACAACACTGGGCGCAGACGAACTGGATACACTGCTGCAGCGCGTGCGCGGCAGGTTTGATTTCGGGCAGGTCAAGGAGTTCACTGTGGAGGCAGGGCGGGCGGACAGTATCACAAGAGAAAAACTCGACGTGCTGAAAAAGCATGGTGTGACACGCATATCCGTGAATCCCCAGACCATGAAAGATGAGACCTTAAAATACATAGGCAGACAGCACACTGTGGCACAGGTAAAAGATGCGTTTCATATGGCAAGAGAGGCGGGATTTGACAACATCAATATGGATATTATCTTAGGACTTCCCGGGGAGCTTGAGGCGGACGTTCAGAATACCATAGATGAAATCACGAAACTAAATCCTGACAGTCTTACCGTGCATTCACTTGCCATCAAGCGCGCGTCAAAGCTCAGCCAGTGGATTGGGGAAAATGGCATAGAGACACTGCGCAATACAGAGGTCACGATGGAAATCGCACAGAAGGGTGCGTATGCACTGGACATGAAGCCTTATTATCTCTACCGGCAGAAAAATATGTCCGGCAATTTTGAGAATGTCGGTTATGCGAGAGAGGGAAAATACGGCATATACAATATTCTGATTAACGAGGAAGTGCAGACCATCATAGCGCTCGGCGCGGGCAGCATCTCAAAGAGGGTGTATCCTGACGGGCGGATTGAGCGGAGTGAAAACATGAAGGATGTGGCGCTCTATATCGGGAAAATTGACGAGATGATAGAGCGAAAGCGAGTATTATTGGCCGTTCGCAGCTGGTAAAAACAAAACTGATATCGGGTAACGATGGAACATATATTAAAAGGATGGATGATAGACGAATATATCGGTATTTTGAAACACACACATATTATATCTATTTATAAGAGGGATAAGCATGAAATTAGTCAGAGATAATATTCCTGATATTATTAGGGAAAGCGGGCGGACACCTATATATCGGAAACTTGATCACATGGAATACAGAGAGTATTTAAATAAAAAGCTTTATGAAGAAATAGAGGAATATCAGATAGAAAATCAAGTTGAAGAATTGTGCGATGTTGTAGAAGTAATTTATGCTTTAATAGAGGAGCTTAATGTATCGAAAGTTTCAGTTTCCGGCTGGCAGACCCGTTGTTCCCATATGCGGGCAATTCCTCACATAATCAGCAGCGTATGTGAGAACAGATATTTATGAAGAAATACCACAAAAGCTAACCGCCGCACTATGGCTCACAACCATATGCGGCGGTCTGCCATTTCCGCAGGCAAGGCGGTCTGATAATGGAAAGAACTGCGGTCATTACATCGAAATGTCCGTTCATGGCATAAACAGAACTTTGTTTGTATTTGTGTCGATATATACAATATATCCGTAAAAGAGGTGATGAAAATGCTGTCAATAGCAGTGTGTGATGATGAAGTCATAGAATGCTGCAACATGGCAAAGAGAATTGAAACAGTTATGGATGAAATGAAAATATCATGCATCATCCGCCAGTTTCGAAGTGGAGGGGAACTGCTGCAGGCACTGGAAAGTTTTGACATCGTTTTCCTTGATATCATTATGCGGGATTTGGATGGAATGAAAACAGCACAGATTCTCCGCAAAAGGGCATCTGATAAGATACTTATATTTGTATCTTCCAGCAGGGAATATGTGTTTGAAGCGTATGACGTGGAGGCGTTCCAATATCTGCTGAAGCCCGTGGAAGACAGGAAACTGAAAAGTGTACTGCAGAAAGCCGTCCTGAAAACAGAAAGCCGTTCACAGGAATTTATCATTGTCAGCAGGGAAAGGCAGAAAAAGAAGTTATTTCTTGACGATATATACTATTTCGAGATAAAAGGAAGAATCGTTGATGTTTACGGGCCGGAAGGCATTTTTACTTATTATGAGCAGATAGGGGATCTGGAGAACAAACTGCGGGATAAAGGGTTTTTCAGGTGCCATAAGAGCTATCTCATAAATCTGAAATATGTTGACGGGTATAACAGGCAGGAAGTGATTCTGGAAAACGGGAAAAAAATCGTGATTGCGAAAAGAAGATACGATGGGTTCTGTCAGGAGGTGCTCAAGGTTATGCGGGAAAATGGAGGGATTCTATGAAACAACTCTTAAACGATATAGATATTTTTATTGCAGCGCCATTCTTTCTGGGGTATCTATGGACAGCAGGTAAATTCTGTGAAAAATTTTTAGGGGCTTCTAAAAGGAGGGAACGGTTGTTTTTGACTATTTCCTTTTGTAGTTGGCTGTTTAGGAATATTTTAGGACGGTTATCTTCCAGCCTGTATATTTTTTCTGTGTTATCGGGGCCTATATTCTTTATGGGATTGGTGGTACTGTTATTCCAGTCAGACAGGGAGAAAAGGATTTTGGCTGCATCCATATTGATGGTGGTTGTAAGGATGGCAGCAGGTTTCGTTTCCTCTTTTTTATCATGCCTGGAACTAATTTTTCTACATGTAATAAAAAAGATACCAGAACCATTTTCTAAAGAGTGGGTAATAGGACTGATTAGCGGTGCAGGCTATTGTTTTGCCATATTGGCTGTACGCTGGATGTCGAAGCATCTTGAGCCTGTTTTTTGTGGCAAGCCGAGAAAGTGGTATGTTATATTGGCATTCCCTTTACTTGTGATCATTATGGTGTATGATGTGGCAGGCTGGGGTGCCAGCAATGGCATAATGGTCAGGAGCGGGGGCAGCATGGGTTTGTATTATGACCAGATTTTCAGCCTTGTTGAATTTCTGGTTTTGGCATTCCTGTCTATGGCAGCAGTAGGATTTTATGTGTTTGGGATGAACCGGATTTATCTGGAGCAGGAAAAGAGCAGCCAGTACCATTCTCAGATTGCTGTTTACAAGATGCTGGCAGAGCAGTATAGGCAGTCGGAGAGGCTACGGCATGATATGAAGAATCATATCATTGCCCTGTCGGCACTGTCCCGGAATAAAGAATGGGAGAAGATAGACAGCTATCTGAAAACTATGGAGAGCATTGCCCTGGATGCTGACGGGGATATGACAGGGAATAGGGCAGTGGATGCACTTCTGTACCAGAAGCGGAAACGGGCGGAAGAAAAAAACATCAAATGGGAATGTGATGTGCAGATGCCAAAGGAATACTGCATCAATGAATTTGACCTGTGTGTATTGTTTGGAAATATATTGGATAATGCGCTGGAAGCGTGTGGAAGGATGCAGAGAGGTGAATGCCGTTTTATCAATATTCAGGCTAAAACAGTAAAGAAATGTTTTCTGCTTGAAGTAAAAAACAGCATGGACAGAACGGAAAAGTGTACGGATGGATTTACGGATAAAGGGGATTCGCAGAAATATGGAATCGGCCTGCTGAATGTAAGCGATGTGGTAGATAAGCATAACGGGGTAGTGAATACAGAGGCTGAAAAAGGCATTTTTGTAATATCTATTTTAATGCCATTTTCTGATGCCGCTGATAGAGGGGCGATTGTGGATAAAAATAGGTATAATCAGTATGAATGTTCTTGAAATCGAACACTGAGGCAGCAAGGCAAGGAATGAGTTCTTCTTGTTTGAACAATTTGGAACCGTGATGCCTCCCCCGCAGCAAAGATTATATTTATTACTTCACATTTGGAGTATGCCATCACTGCTTATGAGTTTTCTGTGTTCCGATATATTCCCAAGACACAGATTGAAGAAAAACTGCCCCTGGCGCTCAGGGACTTTTACAAGCTGTATGCAGTGGTTTCTTATGCATTAGGAGCCAGTATCCTTTATCGGGGGAGATTTTCAGAGTATCTTTTTGCTTCTACAGGTTTTATTGCAGCCATTACGATGATTGATGCGATAACTGTGGCAGCCTTAGGATGGATGGGGATGGGAGATGTAGCTGCCGGAGTCCTGTCAGGACAGGGAATCTACCGGATGCTTGTTGTTATGGCAATCAAAATGCTTGACACAGGTATTGTCTTTCTGGCATGCAGGGGACTTAAACGGGCAGCATACCGTCTGCGGATGTCGGGAGGCTATGCAGCGATGATTACATGCCTGCTGATGGGAGGCATAGGGGGCATTTATCTGGTAACGCAGGCTGAGAGTCTTGTGGGGATTGGGATGAACCCATTCTGGATGCTGTCAGGATTCAGCCTTATACTGCTGATCTGCATTTTATATTTTTTTCTGCGCGTCCGGGAGACAAGCAGGGAGCAGGAATATATTGCCCGCCAGAACCGGATTTTGGAGCAGAATTATCAGGCGGCAAAAGAGGCATATGAGACCAATGCAACGCTGTACCATGATATGCGGAACCACTTTGCCATGGTGCAGGGGTATCTGGCAGATGGGAAGGCAGCCGAGGCGCAAGCACATCTGGAAGAAATGAATGGCTGGATAGATGCCTTTCCAAAAGAACGGTGGACAGGAATCGGGGCATTGGAGCCCAAGTTCCGAGAAGTGAAAAGGACGGTTACTGCATCCATTATCGTGCTGTTATGTAGGGTTGTTTCACGAAGAAATATAAAAATAGAATAAAGCGCTCTGCCCTGCCGGGTGGAAGGAGCCCCTGGGCAAAAACTGGCAGGAAGTGCTTGATTTTATCATTGTCCGGGAATCCCCGGAATCCT
>CAMWXA010000280.1 GCA_947178035.1 uncultured Lachnospiraceae bacterium
CGACAACCGGTCCCACCAGATAACAGATCAAATCCGGCAGGCTGTGAGCCAAAAACAATTCCAGCTTTTCTATGTCCTCATTCAAAACGGTCTTAATATCACCCGTTTTCCGCTCATTCAGTGCTCCCAGAGGAACTTTTGCCATGTGGTCAGCCACCATACACCTGACCTTATACAAAGCGCCATAAGCACCTTTGTGGGAAGCAATCCCGGAGCATCCGAACAGAGCAAACCGCAGCGCGACCGCCAAGGCGATTATGACTGCCGTCTGCACGGTGAGCTCTCTTGTCAGATTTTCAGAAAAACCAGCGTCCATCAGTCGATAAATTCCTATGTAGGGAATCATTGTACAAAGGCCACTGATCAGCGATAACAGGACGGAGAGAAACAGCCAAAATTTATGTTTCCCTGCCCAATGGAGCAGCAGCGCTGCCCGATTTTTCTTTTTCTGTTTCATCTTTTATCACCATACCTTTCTTATTTTAAAAAATTTCGGGAAATTTTCATCTCCACAAAACATCATCCGACCTCTCCCGCCTTCATCAAAATGGATTTGACCGCTCGCCCGAAATCTGTTATACTGTGATTAGTTATCACTAACCACAGTTGCTATCATACGCATTAACCGAAGCAATTTCAACACTTTGGGATGATGTTCGTCTTTTCATTTCAAATATTCGTCTAATCATTTCAAGGGAGGATAAATACTTGAAAAATATACTGAATGACTGCTACCAGCCACTGTTAGAAAATAACGGATTCCACAGAATAGAAATATCGGAACAGTTCAATCCATCCGGGGCATGCTGGCAGCTGTCCCCGGAAATAGGAAAAGGATACTACTGGGTTTATGCAAAGAAGGATTTATATGACATCAAGATTCATGATTTTTATTTTCACGAAGATTCATTTATGGAATTTAATCTGCCAGGATGCCTGAGCATTACAAAGTATGAATCCATCTCGGGGGAAGAATTATCTCCTTACCGCCGCCTGTGTGCCGGATGTATCAAGACCTTTATCGGCGGCCGTAAACCCTATAAGGCACTGATTCATCAAAAGATTCCCATCCGCTCTGTCGGGATTGAAATCATGCCTGCATATTACAATGATTACCTGAAAAAGCAGTATGAAGCTGAGTACACGAATCCTTTATCCGCCTTTCAGCAGATAGACCAAACCACCGACTTTCCTGAAATGGCAATGCTGCTCCACCAGATAAAAACTTATCGCGGGAATGGAATTTCTGCCGGGTTATTCTATGAGGGAAAAGTCGCAGAAGCCGTATCCCTTATTGTTGAATCGCAAAAGAAAATCAAAAGAATAAAGCAGCAATTATCCAGTCAGGATATTGCTGCTTTAGAAAAAGTGACTGCGTATTTGAATGACCATTATGCTCTTGAGATTCCACTGGAACGGTTAGCCCAGACAGCCTGTATGGGGACAACCAAATTAAAGACCACTTTTAAGCAATTTACGGGATGCACGGTCACTGAATATATCCAACAAAGAAGAATGCGCCAGGCAGAACATCTTCTTGCCAAAACGGATCTGACAATCGGACAGGTTGCGCAAACTGTTGGATATTCCACTTCGAGCCGTTTTGCAGAACTCTTCCGAAAAAGCACCGGAATCCTGCCAGGAGAGTACCGCAAAATAACACAGCAAAAATAATCCCTCTCCCGCAGTCCCAGCTCACTGTATCTGCCAGCTCTCTGCCTGCTCTCTGATTCGCACGAATTCACGGTAGGTTCCTTCCTGCGCCAACAATTCTTTATGTGTGCCCTTCTGCGCCACCGTTCCTTCGTCAATCACAAGAATCTGATCCGCATTCTCGACCGTTGCCAGCCTGTGGGCAATCGTGATAATCGTCTTCCCATGCGTAAGCTCTGAAATCGCCTCCTGAATGAAATGCTCATTCTCAGGGTCGATGCTGGCGGTCGCTTCATCAAGAATGACAATAGGAGCGTTTTTCAGCATGGCACGGGCAATCGAGATACGCTGTTTTTCCCCACCCGAAAGAGAAGCACCTCCTTCGCCAACAATCGTGTTATATCCATCCGGCAGTGCCACAATGAAGTCATGGCATCGTGCAGCCTTTGCAGCCATGACAATCTGTTCATCCGTTGCATCAGGGCTTCCGAATTTGATATTGTTCCGAATTGTGTCCCGGAACAAATATACATTCTGAAACACCATGGACATGTTTTTTAACAGGCTGTCGCAGGTAAATTCCCGCACATCGTGCCCGCCCACACGGATGCTGCCCGCCTGCACATCATAAAAGCGGGCGATTAGATTACAGATGGTGGTTTTTCCGCTGCCGGAAGGCCCGACGATAGCCGTGGAGGTTTTTTCGGGGATTGTAAAACTGACATCTTTCAGCACCATCCGCCCCACAGCGCCAGTCTTGCAATAGTCCGCCGCAGTCGGGACGATTTCCTCATATCCAAAATCCACATGGCAAAACGTTATCCCAAAATGCTCCAAGGTGATATCCTTCCCATCACGGTCAATATAATTTCCTTCTTTCAGCGCATCGATCTGATCCATCGCCGTATTGATGACGCCCAGCACATGCGCGCTGTCGCTGACAGGCTCCAGAGCGCCAAAAATGCCAAAGGAAAAGAATACGAACATCAGCATGACCGGCATCTCCATGTCCCCAGCAAGGCAGAGAAGGCAGGCAGCCGCAGCCAGGAATACGGATGCGATTTTTAATGCCAGAAGATGCCCGCAGTTTGCCGGGGTAAATCCATATTCAATCTTTAGCCGGATGTCGCGGTTCTCCCTTGCAGCCTCCTTCATGCTCTGCTGTGATGCGCTGCCCTGCCCAAACGACTTCACGGTCGGAAGCCCGCGGATATACTCCAACACTGCCCCGGCCAGTTTCCGCCCCGCCTCTGCCTCCTTTGGGGCATTCCTTACGCTGTGTTTCGACACCAGCAGCAGGAACAGGAGTGAAACAGCCGCCCCAGCCAGTGCAATCAGCGCTGTGACAGGTGAGAACACAAGCAGGCATAAAAAGATAACGAGGAAGTTCAGATATCCGCCAACGAAATTGTCAATCATGCGGATTCCCATATTTTCCAATGCATTTAATCCTGTGGTAATCGAATTCAGGATATCTCCTGTGTTATTTTTCTGGAAATACCCAAGAGACACCCGCTTTAATGCATCCCCGATGGCAAGCCTGTCTTTTGCCACAAGCTCGTAGCTGATCGCTTCCTGAAAACGGGAGCGCATATAATCAAAGAAAAACCGCAGGATGACCAACAGCGCGATAACCCCAAAGCTGACGCCTGCCCATTTTTTATCAAAAGCAATTCCCTTTTGTCTGGATGTGAGCAATAGCCCCACGGTATATGCCGCCACCATGACCGGCATGGCTGCAAACAGGTGGGAAAAGAACGAAAATACAAATCCAACATATAATTTCCCTTTAAATTCACCGCACCAGTCTATGATCCGCTTTAAAGTCTTAAACATTTGCTGCTGCCTCCTTTCCTACCGACCAGCTCTTTGCACCGATATGGGATTCCCACATTTTCCGGTACATCGGGCAGTTTTCAAGCAGTTCCTCCTGCCGCCCCTGTGCCAGAAGATTTCCATTTTCGAGTACTACGATATTGTCCGCATTTTTTATGGTAGACAGTCTGTGGGCAATGACAAGGAGCGTCTTGCCCTTTGCCAGTTCCCGGATGCTTTTCTGTATCTTATCCTCATTTTCCGGATCGGTGAAGGCGGTCGCCTCGTCCAATATGACCACCGGCGAATCTTTTAACATCATCCTTGCAATGGCGATACGCTGTTTTTCGCCGCCCGACAGACGTTTGCCCGCTTCTCCTGCAGGCGTGTCATAGCCGTCTGGGAGCTTTTGGATAAATTCTTCACATTGCGCCGCCCTTGCCGCTGCAATAACCTGCTCATCACTAGCATTCGGATTTCCCATCCGGATATTTTCCTTTATGGAGCATCGGAACAGGAAATTATCCTGCGCCACAAAGCTGACAATGCCGGAAAGCTGGGCAAGGGGCATTTCCCGGATATCCACGCCCCCGATGGAAATACTGCCGGAAGACACATCATAAAATCTGGAGACCAGCCTTGCCACCGTGGATTTTCCTCCGCCGGACGGCCCCACCAGCGCAGTAACGCTGCCCTGTGGCAGTTTCAAGGAGACACCGTGCAGCACCTCGTCCTTATCATAAGAAAAACGGACATTTTTCAGTTCCACATCATAGTCTTTCAGCTCCACATCCTGCCCTTTTTCCGGCAGTTCGGGCATTTCCAGATATTCCTGCAGTTCCTCCACTGTCATCTGCACTTTCTTAATCTCATTGGAAAACACTTCCAGCTTTGCAAGAGAACCTACCATGGACATGGACAGCATGACAGCAAGTGCGGCCTGCGCCGCTGTAATCGTTCCCTCTGCCCCAAGCAGGAGCGCTGCAGGCAGAACTCCTAAAAGTGTGGACGGGAACAGGGCAAATGCCAGTTTCATCGTCACCCACGTAGAGGAGAGCCACTTGACCACAAATGTCCTGTAATTCAGGATGGCAGACGAGAATTTCCCATAGGATTCCCCGGTGCGCCCAAATGCCTTGATGACCTCGATTCCTTCCACATACTCCACAATGTTGCTGTTCATCTGTGCCAGGGATTCATTGTATGTATCATAGTTTTTCCCGCTGATTCTGAATGTCAGCGCCATACAGATCATGGACAGCGGAAATGTGACAAGAGATGCCAGAAACAGCCGCCAGTCGACTGCCGCAAGCGCAGCCATACTCACCAAAGGCAGTACGATATGCCCGCTGCCCTCCGGCACCAGATGGGCAAGGGGCGGCTCAATGTCCTCAATTTTGTCCACCATAATCCCTTTCATCTCACCAATGCTGTGCTTGGTCACTTCCCCCAGCGGGGCGTGTAAAAAACGGTCTGCCACACGGTTCCGCAGTCCTTCCAGAATGTGGTACGCTGCATAGTGGCTTGCCGTGGTGGACAGCCCAAAGCAAAGAATCTTTCCCGCATAGGCGGCAAGTGCCAGGAGGCTCCAGCACCAAATCCCCACGCTTGAAGCCTCGCCGCTCAAAAACAGGCAGAGAATACGGTAAAAGCAATAATACGGTACGAGCCCTGCCGTAATGCTGATAACCGACAGAATCACTGACAAGACCAGCTTCCGCGAACCGTCCCCAAACGTTTTTCCCTCACGGGCATAGGACAGCAGGCAGGATACAAAATTTAAGCTTTTTTGTTCGCTCATATACAGACTCCTTCCATAAATAAAATAAGAACGGGTAGTTCTCACTAACCATTCTTATCTTAACGCTATCGGATTCTGTTTTCCGCTCCACTCCGCCCGTTTCGCCCCGATTGGACAAAATTTTTCAAAGAACATCCATGCCTACTGCTGTATCCGGTTCCGGTAATCCATCGGCGTCATTCCCATCTTCCTGCGGAACGCCGCCGCAAACTTGCTTGGGCTGTCGTATCCCACACGCCCGGCAATCTCCGCCACGCTCATCCCCCGTTCTGTCCTAAGCAAAACCGCCGCCCGGTTCATCCGGTACTCCAGAAGATAATTTCCTATACTCGCCCCAAACACAGATTTGAAGCAGTTTTTAAGGGGCGTCAACGGGATATCAAAACGGCGGGACAATTCCTCCTGCGTGAAATTTTCATCCATATGCCCGACAAGGAACTGCTGCACCGCCTTGACCTTCTCCACCTGCGCCCTGTAAAAATACGGTTTCTCATCCGGCCAACCAGCCGTGTTTTCCGGCAGTTCAAGCGCTTCCAGATACAGAAGCAGTTCCAGTATCTTGATC
>CAMWXA010000281.1 GCA_947178035.1 uncultured Lachnospiraceae bacterium
GGGTGTCGGTGATGTGTATAAGAGACTGGCTGAAACAGCTTGGCGAAATTTCCTTTGACGAGGCATATGATCCCTTTCGGGTGATTGTCTTAGCGGGAGACAAGGCGGGTGCAGATTTGATTCTAATCGAAACGGTGAGCGATTCCTATGAGATTAAGGCAGCTGTCCTCGCGGCAAAGGAAAACAGCAATTTGCCTGTCGTTGTCACAATGATCTTTGACGAGAACGGAAAGCTTCTGACGGGCGGTGATGTTGCGAGTGCGACAGCCATGCTCGAAGGTCTGGGCGTGGATGCGATTGGCTTTAACTGCGGGCTGGGACCGGAGCAGATGAAAGAACTGCTGCCGCAGCTGACTGCGTGCTGTTCGCTCCCGATTGTAATCAATCCCAATGCCGGACTTCCAGTTGTTGTCAATGGACAGACGATGTTCAACGTGGAGCCTGACGAATTTGCGCAGAGTGTAAGGACGCTGGTCGAGATGGGGGCAAGTGCAGTCGGCGGCTGCTGCGGAACAACCCCGGCACATATCAGGCGTGTTGTTGAACTCTGCGGGGAGATGGATATCAAACCAATTACCGACAAAAAACTGACAGTCGTGTCATCTTATAATCACGCAGTGTACTTTACCAGAAAGCCGCTGATCATCGGAGAGCGCATCAATCCGACTGGAAAATCGAAGTTCAAGCAGGCACTCCGGGATCACGACATGGAGTATATCTATAAAGAAGGGCTCACGCAGGAAGAGAATGGTGCACATATTCTTGATGTCAATGTAGGCCTGCCGGAGATTAATGAGCCGCAGCTTATGGAGGAGGCCGTCACGGGAATCCAGGCGATTATTGATCTGCCCCTGCAGATTGATACCTCCGACATAGAAGCGATGGAGCGGGGACTGCGGTACTATAACGGAAAGCCGATGCTGAATTCCGTCAATGGCAAGAAGGAGTCCATGGAGAGTGTCTTTCCGATTGCAAAGAAATACGGTGCCGTGTTAGTATGTCTGTGCCTCGACGAGGGCGGAATCCCTGAGACTGTCGAAGGGCGGCTGCAAGTGGCAGAGAAAATAATCAGAACTGCTGCCGCATATGGTATTCCGAAGAAAAATCTTGTGATGGATGCACTCGTGCTCACGATCAGCACTGGTCAGGACAACGCTAATATCACATTGGAAACCCTGCGCAGAATCCGCTATGAGCTGGGGCTTCACACGGTGCTTGGCGTGTCCAACATTTCCTTTGGACTTCCCGAGAGGAGCCGTATCAACACTGCATTTTTCACGATGGCGATGAACAATGGTCTGAGTGCCGGCATCGTGAATCCGTCCAGTGAGCCGATGATGGCAGCATATTACAGCTTTAACGCACTGATCGGCGAGGATGACCAGTGTATGGAATATATCGCAAAAGCGTCTTCGCAGACAGCGGACAAACCTGTCGCAGCAGCATCCAAAAAAAGTGAACTGACACTTGACGAGGCGATTGTGAAAGGGCTGGCAGAGAGTACCCACGAGGCGACTGTCAGACTGCTCGGACAGAACGTTGATTCTCTGACGATCATCAACGAAAAGCTGATTCCGGCTCTGGATATCGTCGGAAAAGGATTTGAGGAGAAGAAAATGTTTCTGCCGCAGCTCTTAATGAGCGCGGATGCGGCGAAGGCATCTTTCGAGGCGATTAAGACCGTCATGTCAAAGCAGGGAAAGAGCAGTGAGAGCAAGGGAAAGATTGTGATTGCCACAGTGAAGGGCGATATCCATGATATCGGGAAAAATATCGTCAAGACGCTGCTTGAAAACTACGGATTTGACATGATTGACCTAGGGAAAGATGTCGATCCGGAGTTGATATTGAAAACGGTACAGGAACAGCGCGTGAAATTAGTGGGGCTCAGTGCGCTCATGACAACCACAGTCGTCAATATGGAGGCAACCATCAGGCTTCTGCGTGAGAACGGCGCAGACTGCAAAGTCATGGTGGGCGGGGCCGTGCTCACACAGGAGTACGCAGACATGATCGGCGCAGACTTTTATTCCAAGGACGCGATGGGCTCAGTGCGCTATGCAAATGAGCTGTACGATAACGGGGAACTGTAACAGGATGTCATGAGAAAAAATTAAGAGGAATGGTAAGGAGCAGTTATAGTTATATCTGACTGTTCCTTTTTTTGTTGACAATATTTTACAGATATAGTATACTCAACTGTGTTAAGTGTATTAATACAGTTAAAAAGAGGAGAGGTGGCAATGATTTTAATAGACCACAGGGACAGACGGCCGATTTATGAACAGATCATTGAACGGTTTCAGCAGATGATATTGTGCGGCGCATTGCAGCCCAACACGCCCATGCCTTCTGTGAGAAGCCTTGCGATGGAATTGTCATTAAATCCGAATACGATACAGCGCGCCTACCAGGAGCTGGAGCGTGCAGGGTATATTTATACCATAAAGGGGAAAGGCAGCTTTGTGAGTGAGACGGCGGCAGCAGCGTCGCACAAGCGCCAGCAGCTCAGAAAGGAACTGCAGGGGTTTGTCGACAAGGCATTGCTCGCTGGTGTCCTGGCACAGGAATTGCAGGAAATGCTTACTGCATGTGTAGAAAACAGCAGCGTGTTAACGAACAAAACGGGGGATGAGTAGTATATGATAACAGCGACCAATATAAAAAAGCATTTTGGTGAGATTGCGGCGGTGAACGATATCACTGTGACAATCAAAGACGGGGAAGTTTTTGGGCTGATTGGCACGAACGGTGCAGGGAAAAGTACTTTTCTGCGCATGGTGAGCGGCGTGTTGAGGCCGGACAGCGGAACAATCCTTGTGAATGAAAAACAAGTTTATGAGAATCCGGCAGTCAAGGCTGATATTTTTTATATATCGGACGACCAGTATTTTCTTCCCAATGCCACGCCAAAGGACATGGCAGGCTTTTACAGTGATTATTATGTGTCCTTTGACAAAGTGCGGTTTGGGGAGATGCTTGGAAGCTTTCAGCTAGAGCCGGACAGGAAGATCAACACCTTCTCAAAAGGAATGAAAAAGCAGCTCTCTGTGCTTCTTGGTGTCTGTGCCAACACGAAGTATCTGTTGTGTGACGAGACGTTTGACGGACTTGACCCGGTCATGCGCCAGGCAGTGAAGAGCATTTTTGCGGGGGAGCTTGCCGGGAGAGATTTTACGCCGGTGATTGCCTCCCACAATCTGAGGGAGCTCGAGGATATCTGTGACTGTGTCGGCATCCTTCACCAGGGCGGCGTGCTGATGCAGAAGGATCTGGAGGAGATGAAGCTGAATATTCACAACATCCAGTGTGTCTTCCAAAACGCGCAGGAAGAGCAGGCTGCCTTCGGGCTGCTGGAAATCGTCAAAGCGGAGAAAAGAGGGAGTTTGAATATTATCACTGTACGCGGCGCGGAAAGGGAGATCATGAATAAGATAAACTCCTTCTCACCAGTTTTTGCAGAAATTCTTCCGCTTACGCTCGAGGAGATCTTTATCAGTGAAACGGAGGTGGTCGGATATGACATCAAAAAACTTATTTTTTAAAATGGTTAAACAGGATTTCAAGAAAAGAATATGGTGTCCGATTCTGATATTTATTGCATATTTTCTGAGTTTAGAGGTGCGTCTCCTCATGGTGACAGAGCAGTATCTGAAGTATCCCGGTAAGTACTGCTATGATATTGGCTTTTATGATGTGGTCACATTTGTGAGGGATCATTTTTTTGGCAGGGATGCGTCGATGATGTCGATTGTGACCTGTGCGGCTGCGTTCCTGTGCGGTATCAGTGGGTATGCCTATCTGCATTCCAGAACACAGCTCGATACATATCACAGTTTGCCAGTCAGCAGGTCGCAGCTTTTCTGGTCAAAATATATTTCTGGAATTTTGCAATTTTTCCTTCCTTTTGTGATTCATGTGCTGATTTGTGCAGGAATTGCTGCGGGAAGAGACGCATTTACCATAGAAACGGTTCCTTCTATGATATCCTATACCGCATTGCAGCTCGTTGTGTTTGTCCTGGCATACAGCATATCAGTGATGGCAGTGGGACTCACAGGAAATATTATTGTCAGTATTTTAGGAACAGGTGTATTGTTTATGTATAGTGCAATTCTTGCGATATTGACGAACCTGTTGTTTGACCGTTTTTTTGATACATACATCATATATGGGAAGGACTGGATCAGCGATAAGATGTGGTGTTTTTCACCGCTCTCGATGCTGTTGAGGTTGTTTTCCAGACCAGACAGCACGACGATGGAGGAGGCAAAAAAGTTTTACAGATACGATACTTCCTTTGTGTGGGTTTTGGTCGTGGCAGCCATTGTGTACAGCCTGGCAGCATATTTTATTTGCCGGAAAAGGGCATCGGAAGCAGCTGGAAAATCCATTGCGTTTCGCGCGGCAGAGCCTGTGATCAAGACAATGATTGTCATACCGTTTTCCTTCTTTTCTGCGCTCTTTTTTAGTGAGATTTCTCCTGATACCGCTTCGGACAGCTGGTTTTTGTTTGGGCTGATCTTTGGGTTTGTCGTACTTTGCATTTTAATGGAAATCATATTCCGGCTGGATATCCGCGGTGCGCTGATGCACAAAAAGCAGTTTCTATTCAATGCGGCATGCACGGCACTGTTGTTTGTGGTGCTGCGGTATGACGTGATGGGTTATGATACCTATGTGCCTGCGGATGCCCAGATGCAAAGCTGTGCTGTATCGATTCATCAGCTGATGACACTGCATCAGAATATCAAAGTGAGTGCATTTGGATTTCACTATGTGGGTGCGGAGGAGTACCGCATGGCCAATATGGCAATGCAGGGAAATCCCAGCGTCATGGAGCTTGCCCGGAAAGCGGCAAAGGAACAGCTCACCTATCGCTATTTTGATTATTACGAGGGAATCGAAGAATCGCCGGAATATGTCGAAACGTTGAACAGGCAGGAGAATTACCGTACAATTGCTTTTGGGTATAAGCTTCTGAACGGGAAAATAATCTACCGCAATTATATCATTGATATCGCTGACGCAGATACCATAAGGCTTCTCGCAGATATTTTTGATGACTATGACTATAAGCTTGGCTCTACGCCGCTGTTCAATGATGGTTGGGATATTGCATTTGATGCTGTGGAATGTGGGAATAATTTTATGACAGCGGAGATCAGACTGACACCGGATATGCAGGCAAAGCTGATTGAAACCTATCAAAAGGAGTATGGAAACCTTGCTTTGGATACGGTCATGAATGAGATACCTGTCGGGACAATAGATTTTGTGACAAAAGACAACGAGTACGGTTCCACAAGCTATTCCGGTGAAATGTTCGTGTATCCGCAGTTTAGCGGTACGATTGCACTGCTGAAGGAGTACGGTTTTGACATGGAAGAATGTCTGACGGCGGACGATATAGAAACAATCAGTGTGCGAAAAAACAATTATGGCAGAACACAGTCTTACTTATACGATACTTCTTCCCGTTTTGCGTCAGAGAGTGCTTCTTATATAGCGGATTCGGTGGCAGAAGCAGACACTGTAGAGTATACAGACAAGGAACAGATTCAACAGATTCTTGACAGTGTGATCAGTGAGGAATATTCGTGGGATATCAGCGGTTTTGCAGACTTTTTTGATAAGCAGTACACGATTGTGATCAGTTTTGATGCGGAAGATAACAGGCGCTCCAACTATTATTATTTCATAGAAGGACAGATACCTGATTTTGTAGAATAGAGACATAATACAAACGCGATAATTATACAAGTTCTTGGAAAATATCTGCAAAAAATAATTAACAAATACAATCTCTTGTGATAGAATACTTATATATGT
>CAMWXA010000282.1 GCA_947178035.1 uncultured Lachnospiraceae bacterium
TCCACAATAACACCCTCCGCAAATTCTCCCACGTGTATATTTCCCTCTTCCAGACTTCTGACTTCCTTTCCGTCCCGACGCATCCTGCGAATCACAATATCGCGCACCGCAAACGCATCGCTGTATCCGGCAATCACAGACGGCTCCTCCCCAACGCCTGTGCGGATATCGATATCCTCCAGGCAGACTTTTTCTATTCCACGCCCCGGAGCCGGATTGTAGTCCCTGTTCCATTTTACTTGAAAATCCAGCACTTTTCCATGTTCAAACGGCTCTATCCTGATATTCCGGTAGACGATGTCACGCACCAGATTCTTGTCACCTGCATTGATGGCCATCGCGCCAAGATAGCCCGGCTGGAACTCATGATGCTCCAATATGTCAATATTTTCATACGTAATATCTTCAATCACATCGCCGTCATGCTCATAGTCGCCATGTGTCCCGATATTAAGCGGGTGCGCGACATCCGCCCACAGCACCATGTCCCTCACACAGATATTCCGGCTGCCGCCATGGTTGTCCCACCGGCTTGCGTAGATCGCCACGCAGTCGTCGGAGGTGCGCAGAAAACAGTTCTCCACTGTCACATTCCTGCAGCTCATCATGTCCACCCCGTCACTCCATCCCTCACAGCTAAACGACTTGATGCCGCGGATCGTCACATTCTCGCACTCCCCCAGCAAAACCGTATAATGCGGCGGATTGATAAACATAAGGTTTTCAATCACAATGTTCCTGGAATGATTGAGCCGGAATCCATTGATCGCGCTGAACCGTGCAAAATCCGCCAGGTACAAGATCCCTTTTCCATAAATCCGAAGCTGCTCCCCGTGTTCAAATGCCAATCCGCCAATCAGTATTGCTCCTCCTTCCAAATATATGTTCGTATAAGAAGGCAGATGCCAGACACACTCACCGATGTAATAAATTCCCGCCTCCACATAGAGCGTCCTGCCCTCCGGCATCCTCTCAAGCTGCCGGCTGGTCTCGTCTGACAAAAATCCAGAACGGCTTAATGAGCCTTTTACCAACATGACATTGCTGTCATTTTTATCCGGCGCCTCCTCCAGTTCCTGTTTTAAGGAACCCGCAAAAAGATGCAGATTGTGAAAGCGGTCTCTGTTGACTTCCACTGACAGATTCGCTGGCTTGTCAAGGGTAAATGTTATTCTTTTGGGCTCTGTCACGGGCTGAATGCCAAATGATAACGGTCTGATGTCCACTTTATACACTGTATAAAACTTTGGAAATGTGATCTCCACCTCGACACTGCCGTCAAAATCAAAAAATACCATCGACGCAGTCCTCACATCATGCATATCCACTTTGACGCGGTACGCCTTCAGCTCCTGCCAGTCCTCCGTTCCAACCGGACGCACACGCAGACAGTAATCCTCCTGCAGAACAGCCCCGTCGGGGACGGGATACATTTTAATCCGGTTCCCATTCTCTGTCACACTCATCTTCTGATTCACGCTCCTTCTATAATTTTTCCCTGTGCGATCAGGCGGTCAAAGATGTGGTTGAAAATCACTGCCTGAAAATACCCTGTTATTCCCATGATAAACAGCAGCGGGAAATACAGAAAGAACCAGCACACTGCAATTGTCAGAAGCTGTACAAGCAAAATCACAACCGTCCAGCCCGGATTCTGTACCGCCAGTATCACCGTCATCCGGAAAGTCCCCGCTGTGGTATTCTCAAAGCGCGCCATCACCGGAAACACATATCCAAGCAGGATAAGCACCGCCAGTGACAATACCACAAAGACAACACACTGCACCGGAAACTGCCCGCCTCCCAGCACCGCGTAGTAAAACAGATTAAAACCAAACACAACTTCCGCGACCAGCAGCGGAATCCATACGGGCGTTGCACTTTTCAGGTTTTTGCGAAATGCGCGGAAAAAGGAAGCACTGACATATCCCTCCTGATTCTTCTCCATCTTCAGAAGCACCTCATACATTGCTGTGGTCGCTGCCCCTGCTGTAACAACAGGAATACTGCACACAAACCAAAGTATTCCGACATAGATCATCTGCACCAGTTTATTGACTGCCGCCGCAAACAGACTATTCATACCAAACGGATTCACCATCGTTCACTCCTCTCCTGCCCTGCCTGCGCATAAAAGCGGTGGGAAATCCCACCGCCCTCTGATTACTGTGCATTCTTTGCGTCAAGAAATGACTGCAGCTGCGTGATCAGCTCCTGACGTACTGTCTCCAGACCGACATCCTCTGCATCGGCATGCCATGTCTGCAGTTTCTCCACTGCCTCGTCAGCCTCGTACAGGGAGATGTTGAGCTGCAGTTCACCTGACAGTGCAGAAATATTTGCAACTTCGGTCTCCACGTTCGTCGCGTCAAAAGCGAAACCTGCCAGCGGACTAAGCTCATATGTAGACTCATCATAGATATAATCAAAATCAGCTTTCAGCTCCGGATCATTCACCACAAACTCACTGTATCTGATGTACGCCGGGTTCAGCGTGAAAGAGTAATTCGGCATTGTGTACTTCAGATCTTCTGAAATCTCAAGATCCTTGTATCCCTCTGTTCCGACGGACTCCCAGTCTTCTCCCTCAATACCATACTGAAACAGGTCGTGCGCCTCCTGTGAGCCAAACATCCAGTCAAGGAAGTACATAACAGCGTCCACATTCTCTGACCACTCTGGAACCACCAGCCAGTTGTTGGTAACCATGTCACAGACTACAGCGCCCTTCTCCTTGTTGCGCTGTGCGTCCTCATAGACATAGTAACCATACTCAGACCCTGGAATTCTCTCCTGTGCCTCTTTTACCTTGCTCTCAAACTCAGACAGCGGACAGTATGCAATCACTGCTTCTTTCTCAACGGTATCTGTTCCGCCGCGATTCGGATTCAGGTACGAATTCCAGTCAGTACGCTTTACCGCGTACTCTGTGATAAAGTCATACTGGTATCCCTCCGGCATCTTATCCCACTCTTCCTGCGGGTCTCCAGGAACGACTGCATTCAGCACTGTCTTTCCGTCCTCACTCAATCCCACAAAGATACGTGTCTGGTCGCCAAAGATATTGGTGCTGTCCTGACTATACACATTGTCATGCTTTCCAGAATAAACTGGTGAATCTATATAGAAGAGATTCCACAGGCTTGCCCCGATCATATCTGGCTCATTTGCAAGCACGGTATCCATATATGCAAACAAACTGTCCCTGTCTGTAATCGGATCACAATTGTATTTCTCGCGCAGATCCTCGCGGTACATAAATCCACGGCTGTCCTCATAGAACGACGCCAGATTGATTCCGTAGATACCTGACTGGAAAGAACCGTCCTCCTGACGTACATAAGAAGTCATGGCATCCGTAAAGTTTTCTGAGAAAGCAGTCTGAAGCCCCAGAAAATTGTCGTTGTTAAAATAAGAAGACAAATCTGCAAAATTTCCCTGCTGTATAAAAGAAGTCAGACCGTGCCAGCTGCCGCAGAACATCAGATCGTAATCCTCCTGCGCTACCAGGGCCATCGTCAGCTTATCCTTGTAATCTCCACCCGTAACCCAGCTAAAGTTCAGATGAATCTTGCTCATAATGGGATCATCCTGCGTCATCTCCGCGTACTTTGCCAGCACTTTATCCAGATTCTTATACTCATTCATAATCCGGATATTGATCGTCGTATCCTCCATCTCTGTCACGCCAGCCGCAGAAGCACTGCCTGTGCCGTCATCTGTATTTCCAGTGCTGGCTGTGTCGTTACTGCTGGTACCGCCAGTTGTGTCAGAAGACGTGCTGTCCTCACCAGAACCGCCGCATGCAGCCAGTGACATTGTCATAATACCTGCCATTGCCAGAGCCGCTGCTTTTTTGAATCGATTTTTCTTTTTCATGAATGTTTTCCTCCTATATTGATATATTTTAATGGATTAACCTTTTATTGCTCCGACTGTCAAACCGCTGGTAAAAAATTTCTGCACATATGGATAGAGCAGGACAATCGGACCGATTGCTACCACTGTCGTTGCCATGCGCAGCGAGTTTGTCGGAATCTCTCCCATGGAAACTCCCGTCGTCCTTGCCATCTCCCGCATCGCCTCGACATTCCGCAGCATACGCATCAGCAGATACTGGAGCGGAAACAGATTGGCGTCCTCTATGTAGAGCATCGCGTTGAACCACTGATTCCAGTATCCCAGCGCATAGAACAGACTGATCGTCGCAATTCCCGGAACAGACACCGGAAGAATGATCTTTGCCAGAATCTGAAAGTCATTGGCGCCGTCCATATATGCCGATTCTGCCAGCTCCCCGGGAATGCCGTTGAAGAAATTCCTCATCAGAAACATATTCCATGCTCCAAATGCCACTGGTATAATTAAGACAAACAGATTGTTTTTCATGTTCAGCGTCTTGCTGATCAACAGATAACTCGGCACCAGACCGCCGCCAAACAGCATTGTGAAATACACAAAAAAGGTAATGACATTGCGGAACTTCACCTTTTTCAGTGACAGCGGATATGCCATCGTGATCGTGAGAAACATACTAAACAGCGTCCCGACAACTGTCGTAAAAATCGTCACTCCATAAGCCTTAAAGATCTGGCTGTCTCCCAGCACCATCTGATATGCCTTCAAAGTAAAGTCCTTTGGAATAATAGGAAAGCCGTATGTTGCAAAGTTGGATTCCGTCTCAAAGCTGCTTCCCAGAATGATTGCAAACGGATACAGGCAGTAGATGCAGAACAACGCTGCAATGGCATAGACAATCACATCAAAGATGATTTCTCCTCTTGACTTTTTAATCTTGCTGCCTCTCGTCATTGTATTGCGCAAAATGTTCACCCCCCATCAGAATATTGCCGCGTCGGGCTCTACTTTTTTCGTGATGGCATTTGTGATATATACCATAACCAGACCGACTACTGACTGGAACAAGCTCGTCGCTGTACTCATTCCCATGTTGTTCAACTGGCGCAGTGCCCTGTAGACAAACGTGTCTATCACATCCGTTGTCGAGTAGAGCTGCGAGTTGTCACCCACAAGTGCATAGATCATACCAAAGTCACCGGAGAAAATCTTGCCGATACTCATAATGGTCAGCATGATTGCCGTCGTCTTTAGCAGGGGCAGCGTGATCTTCATGATCGTCTGAATTCTTGTCGCGCCATCAACCCTTGCCGCCTCATACATCTCCTGATCAAATCCAGTGATTGCCGCCACATACACGATTGTGCCATATCCTGCTCCCTGCCAGATTTTCAACAGCACTAATATCAGCGGCCACCATGTCGCCTCATTGTAAAACCGCGGATCATTTCCCCCATGACTGACAATCCATTGTGTCAGCGTTCCGCTTCCGCCAATGATGCCGCTCAGGAACATTGCCACAACTGTCCACGACACAAAATGCGGGAAAATGGCAATCGTCTGCACAACCTTGTTGTAAATCTTGTTCTTGATCTCGACAAACACCAGCGCAAGACCGATGGAACATATCGTTCCCGACGCGATGAACAGCAGATTGAGAAAAATCGTGTTGAAGAAAATCTGACCCACACCTTTGTAGTTAAACAGGAACTCAAAATTTTTCAACCCGATCCACGGGCTTCCCCAGATGCCCTCCTTGTAGCTGAACTTCTTAAACGCAATCAGCACGCCATACATCGGCACATAGCAGAAAACCGCGACCCACACGATTGTCGGCACTGTCATGAGATAGAGCATCTTGTTCTTCCACAGCTCCTGAAGTCCTTCTCTGAAAGTCATCCTGCCGCCCCTGGCTCTGACACCAGTATTCTTTGACGGTCCACTCTTCATGTTATCCCTCCTC
>CAMWXA010000283.1 GCA_947178035.1 uncultured Lachnospiraceae bacterium
TCTCCAAATAATAGTGTTGGAAAAGACACTTTTTCATTCATGCGTTTATTCTGATTGTCAATGACTTTATACGAAAAAGAAGAACCTATTTTGGTATTATTCTAATGGTTGTTCTTCAGTGTTTCCCACCAGATAATCTAACAAATCGGATCTTCCACCATACATACAATGTACTTTTTCCATCTTTCCTTGATCGCGTAGCCACATAGCAGCTACAAACCTATGATTTCCATCTGCAATAACGGGTACAGGACATATGTGCATTCCATTGCAGATATTATCAACCTCTATATCCCTATATGTGGGAAAATAATAAATATAAACCCTGATCAAATCACAAGACGATTCGAACAGGTATTCCTCAGACTTGATATTAAAAGTTTTCGCTTCCACGACCTGCGTCACTATGCAGCGTCCATCATGCACGCCATCGGAGTTCCAGATCAGTATATCATGCAACGTGGCGGCTGGTCATCCGACAAAACTTTAAAAGCAATTTATAGGGGTACAATTAAGGATTACGAGGAAAAATATACTAACATGACACTATCACATTTTGAGGGCATGCAACATGAAATGCAGCACGAAAAAGAAAAAGCCTAGAAAATCTAGGCTTATCTAGTGGAGTAGACGGGAGTCGAACCCGTGTCCAAAAAACCATCCCATGTACTTCTACAGGTTTAGTTGATTGTTTCGGGCAGAGCCCATTTCCCTTCTGCATAGGCGAATCAACTCCCCTAAACAGTCAGTAGCTTCATAATACGCCCACATACGCAAAGCTTTGTATGTGTCGTTTCCCACATAATCGATGCCTGGATCCTAATGTGTAGGTGCACTAGGTCAGACAGCAGCCATTAGGCTGCAAATGCTAAATTATCTTCAGCGTTTAATTTTAATTTTGGAATTGACGCATACCTGCGACCTGCTTCTCCATCTTCAAGTTCCCTGTCGAAACCTTTACTACCCCTTGATTCATCAAGGTTAATTTATGATAGCAGAATTTTGGGAAATAGTCAAGCAAATTTCAGGTTGAAAAATATGAAAAATAGGTTAAAATAGTTATTGTTCACTCCGTTCCAGTAACAGGCAAAAATCCATTCAAAATTTGCTTCTCAAAAGGATTTTTGCTTTCAAACTGTACGTTTTCTCACAGAATGCGCAGTTCAGCGCATTCCTGACCCGTGAACAGTAACCTAAAATATACCTTATATGGAGAAGAGGAAAATGCTTTATGAAAAATTATGACGAAATAAAAAATCACTTTTATGGCACATTGGGTTTTATACAATTGCTTGATATGAAAATCACTGAACTTTCTGAGGGTTATTGCAAAGGGGAAATGCCTCTACGGCCTGAAATTCTCAATCCACTCGGCACTGTACACGGCGGATGTACCTTTGCACTTGCCGACACAATCGGCGGAAGCGCCGCACTCACACATGGCAAAAGTGTCGTGACAGTCGACAGCAATATTCATTATCTCGCCCCCGCCTGTAACACAGAAAAACTAATCGCAGAGGCGAAAGAAATAAAATATGGCTCCACGATTGCTGTCTACGAAGTAAATGTATACAAGGCAGACGGCACAATGGTTGCCACCTCGACACAGTCTTATTTTATTGTGTCCAATCAAAATAAAAACAACAGCGAATAGTCTCCTACCCACTGTGTTTCATTTCTGAACAGTTCCTTACCTTATTTGTAGAGGTCTCTCTTGTCAATGACGCGGACGGCCTTGCCCTCACTTCTGGTGATGGACTTGGGCTCTACTACTTTTACATCCACCTTAATGCCAAGCATTGACTTTAATCCTGCCACAATTGATTTCTCACGTTCTGCGGTATTAAAGTCTGCATCTGCAGCCATCGCTGGTGTCTTTTCCACCTGAACTTCGATTGTGTCATTGTTTCCAATACGATCTACCACGATCTGGTAGTTCGCCTCATAGCCCTTATTTAACAAGACCGCCTCAATCTGCGATGGCCATACATTGACACCCTTTACAACCATCATATCGTCACTTCTGCCCATAGGTTTGTGCATGCGAATATGTGTACGTCCACACGAACATTTTTTTCTGGTCAGATAGCAAAGGTCACGTGTGCGGTATCTTAAAAGTGGAAAAGCCTTTTTGGTAATACAGGTAAATACAAGCTCTCCAATCTCCCCCTCGGGAAGGACTTCACCAGTGTCAGGATTGATAATTTCAGGTATGAAATGATCCTCTTGTATATGCATCCCCTGCTGCTCCTCACACTCAAAGGAAACACCCGGACCTGAAATCTCAGTAAGTCCATAAATATCATAAGCCTTGATACCGAGCGATTTCTCGATATTTTTGCGCATTTCCTCTGTCCATGGCTCCGCGCCAAAGATACCAGCCTTTAACTTGATCTGGTCCTTAAGTCCTCTCTCATTGATCGCCTCACCAAGGTTCGCCGCATAGGATGGTGTACAGCAAAGAATCGTGGAACCAAGATCTGTCATAAACTGCAGCTGGCGCTCTGTATTTCCCGAAGACATCGGCAGTGTCAGACAGCCTACTCTGTGCGAACCCCCATTCAATCCTGGACCTCCTGTGAAAAGTCCGTAGCCATAGCAGACATGGCAGACATCATCCTTTGTACCGCCTGCTGCCACAATTGCTCTCGCACAGCACTCCTCCCATACATCAATATCTTCCTGCGTGTAAAATGCCACCACGCGGCGCCCTGTCGACCCGCTTGTCGACTGGATACGCACACACTCCGACAGCGGAACACCCAGCAAACCATATGGATATTGATCCCGCAAATCATCTTTATTGATAAACGGAAGTTTATGCAAATCCTCTATTCCTCTCACATCCTCAGGTTTTACGCCCAATTCATCCATTTTGTCATGATAAAACTTTACATTATTATACACATAGTTTACCTGCTCTGCCAGACGCCTGCTCTGTAAAGCCTGAATCTGCTCCACTGGCATTGTTTCAATTTCGGGTTGATAGTAATTTGCCATTTCATCTTCTCCTTCGCTTTCATTGTTAAAGTTATTCATTACTATAAATATCAGTTCTCTCAATATCAATCTCAGGAATTCCAATAAATAGTCCGCCGTACTCATAGGTATCTACTACTTTCTCAATGCGTGTAATCTCTATAAATGCATGTATTACCTCTTTCGTCCAGATTGTGAGATACGCCTCATACACTGCCCCTATATCAAGAATCTCATCGCAGTAAAAATCAATTCCTGTCTTAGAAACATTCCTGACCTCTACCCCAACTTCCTCTGGCTTGCCAGAATCTATTCTTTTTACCAAAAGCCGTGACTGCAAGTCAGTCCTATCGCTCTTTCTACGCTCTTCCATATAAACCATACTCCTTTATGTAGTGATAATATCATTCCAAAACCTACAAACCAAGTTTAGCTCAATTGACATTCTCTGTCAATGTTCATTTTATCACTCCATTTGGAACAGTTCCCTATAAAATAAGCCTGCATTTTCAGGCTAGAGCGTGTTTGAAAATTATTCCCGCCATCTGCATAATGACGCGTACACGTCGTATTCACCAATTTGAGCGATATTTGCGCCAAATTCAGGTTACATAGCCAAATTGTGACGCACATCTGACGGAAAGCATTTTTCAAACACGCTCTAGTCCACAAACATCGCATCTCCGAAAGAGAAAAACCGGTAGCGCTCCTGCACTGCTGTCCTATATGCATTCAGTATACATTCCCGCCCTGCAAGCGCAGACACAAGCATGATGAGCGTGGACTCCGGCAAGTGAAAGTTCGTGATCAGACTGTCAAGCACTTTAAATTGATAACCAGGATAAATGAAAATCTCTGTATTGCCGCTTCCAGCCATAACCACTCCCTCCTCCTTGGCGGCACTCTCAAAAGTGCGGCAGCTCGTCGTCACAACGAAGATCACTCTGCCTCCGGCCTGTTTGGTACTGTTTATAATGTCCGCTGTCTCCTGCGTAACCTGGTAAAACTCAGAGTGCATATGATGGTCTAACAGATTTTCTTCCTTGACCGGGCGAAAAGTTCCAAGCCCGACATGCAGTGTGACATAGGCTAACTTTACCCCTTTATCCTGAATCCTCTCCAACAGTTCTTTTGTAAAATGAAGTCCGGCTGTCGGCGCAGCCGCAGAGCCTTCATACTTAGCATAAACGGTCTGATAACGATTCTTATCGGCGAGTTTATGTGTGATGTAAGGAGGCAGCGGCATCTCCCCAAGTCTGTCAAGAACCTCCTCAAAGATTCCCTCATATTGAAATTGTATGAGTCGGTTTCCTTCATCGACGATATCAAGCACTTTTCCTGTGAGCAGTCCGCCGCCAAAGCTTATGGCAGCACCCACCCTTGCCTTTTTGCCAGGTTTCACAAGTGTTTCCCACACATCATTTTCGCGGCGTTTGAGCAGGAGCACCTCGATCGCTGCTCCTGTCTCTGGCTTTATCCCCATAAGTCTTGCAGGGATGACCTTCGTATTGTTTAGCACCAGACAGTCACCCTCATGCAGATAATCCACAATATCTGTGAATACCTTATGCGCTATCGCACCTGTCTTTTTATCAAGTACCAGAAGTCTTGAACCAGACCTGTCTTCTAACGGATCCTGCGCAATCAGCTCCGGCGGCAGGTCAAAATAAAAATCTTTTTTCAAAAGTTCTTCCATAATCCATACCTGTTATGCGCGAAGCTCTATGCCAAGGCCTTCCAAACCATTCAAAATCTTCTTCATAGCCCCTGATACATCACTCTCCTCGAGCGTCCTGTCTTTTGCCCGGAACGTAATGGAATAAGCTACGGACTTGAACCCTGACTTAATCTGGGTTCCTTCATAGATATCGAATAGCTGATAATCTTCAAGAATTTTTCCGCCGCGCTGCTCAATTATCTTCTCAATTTCACCCACCAGTATATTCTTTGGCACAACCATGCTGATATCACGAGATACCGCCGGGTATTTTGCGATGCCCTCATATTTTCTGTCAAAAGAGGCAAGTGGAAGAAGCTCTGGCATATCCAGCACTGCCACATACACTTTTGTGTCAATCTCATAATTATCTGTAACTTCAGGGTGCACTTCACCTAAGTATCCTATCACTTTGTCTTTGTGCTGTATTAAAGCCTGGCGTCCCGGATGCAGAAATGTCTTTTCCGCATTTGGATCATAGGATATTTTTTTCCTAATACCAATGCTTTCAAGAAACTCCTCAACAACACCCTTCATGGTAAAGAAATCGCCTTCCCCATACATGCCAAGTGTGAACTGCATCCTCTCATCTGGATAGTCAACCACCGGCAGACTCTTTGGAATATAAATATTTCCAAGCTCATAGAGACGCACATTCTTATTTCTGCGGTTATAATTTGACGCCAGAGATGTCAGATTACCGTTCAGGGATATCGTCCTCATGATGGAAAAATCCTCTCCCAAAGGATTCGCAATTGTCACTGTCTGCCGGAGCGGGCTGTCCGCGGGAATTAAAAGCTTGTCAAACACCTTAGGACTCTCGAACGAATAGCACATTCCCTGTGAAAATCCGCAGTACTCGGCAATATCTCTCGCCTTTTCCTCAACTCTTAATTTAAACGAAAGCTTACCTGTCGTTGCCTCGCCGGTCGGAAGTGTCGTCGGTATCTTGTCATAACCATAAAATCTCGCAACCTCCTCAGCGATATCTGCAAAACATTCAATATCCTGCCGGAAGGAAGGCGCTGTAATCATGCCTGTACTTTCGTCGTACGCAAGTTCCAGTCTGCCAAATATTTCAAGCATCTCATCTCTTGAAATATCTGTGCCTAGAAATTGATT
>CAMWXA010000284.1 GCA_947178035.1 uncultured Lachnospiraceae bacterium
TTTCCATCATACTTGTTTTTTGTATACTCGGCGCCGTTGTGTTTTCAGTCGCGCGGAAGATATCGACGGAGATGGAGGCATCAGCAATTCAGAATCTCAGTGAGAGTCTGAATTTGATTGAGAGTACGATTGAGGCGGTACTCAATAATGAAGCAGAGTTTCAGCGGTTGATGGCGCAGGAGATTGCTCTGGCGCCGGAGCCTTTGGAATATATTCGGACATATCAGAAGAACCCGACAATGGTCAAAATCTCACTGATCTGTGCAGGTGAGACAGAGGGAATGTCCAATACAGGCGAGGTTTTCTCAGAGGAGGGTCTGGACTTCTCGGCGGGCGGAACCGTGGATGGACTGGCGTTTTCCAAGTCCTATGTGAATTATATGGGGACGTGGGCATATACATTGAAATGTCCTGTCGAGCGCGACGGAGAGGAAATTGGGTCACTCTACATTGAGTATGTCTATGACTCTCTGGACCAATCCCTGCCCAATGGTTTTTACAACAAGCGGGCGATGCTTTATATTATGGATGCACAGAGTGAGCGGCTGATACTCAAACCAAAAGGAATGGGGGAGCGCAGTGCGGGGCATCTGAATCTGGAAGACTTTTTCCGGGCAAATGACATTCTGGATGAGGAGCTTCTGGATGAGGTTTTTGCGAGTATTAAGGGCGAAAAGAACATTATGTTTAACCATGATATCCGCGGGGAAAAATCTCTGATCTATATGTGGTCGGTGAATGCGGGGTCGCTGTACATGATTGGCTATGTGCCGATTGAGGCGATTCAGCAGGAGGGAGATGCAGTAAACCAGAATATTTTTTTCGTTGTCGCAGTGATGCTGATCGCATTTTTCCTGTGCTGTGTGATTTATTATCTGAACCAGAGGCAGCAGATTAAGCTCAGAGTAGAGCGGGAGAAGGAGCGGGAACTGTACAACAGACAGCTGGCAGAGGCACTGCAGTCAGCGCAGATTGCGAGCCACTCCAAGACTATGTTTCTCTCGAATATGTCACATGATATCCGCACACCGATGAACGCGGTGATCGGTTTCACGACACTGCTTGCAAAGGATGCGGACAATCCGGAGAAAGTGCGGGAGTACACGAAGAAGATTATGGCGTCCGGGCAGCATCTGCTCAGTCTGATCAACGATATTCTGGATGTCTCAAAGATTGAGAGCGGAAAGGTCGTGCTCACGGTTGAGGAGTTTACTTTGAATGATCTGGTGTCCTCTGTGGATGCGATAATCCGCCCGATGGCAGCAGCGAAGCAGCAGAAATTTCATGTGGAGGTGACCAATGTAGTACACGAGTATCTGCTGGGTGATGAGACAAGAATCAATCAGATTTTGATTAATCTCTTATCCAATGCCGTTAAATACACACAGGAGGAGGGAAATATCTGGTTCCGCATCGTCGGTATGAAACAGCGCAGTTCCCAGTTCGAGAGAATCCGGATAGAGGTGCAGGATGATGGATATGGGATGACGCCGGAGTATCTCAAAGTGGTGTTTGATGCGTTTACAAGAGCGGAGAACAGCACGACGAACAAAGTACAGGGCACAGGACTTGGCATGGCGATTACCAAGAATATTGTGGAGCTGATGGGCGGAACAATCAGTGTATCGAGCGAGGTAAACAAAGGGACGCTTTTTCAGGTTGAGCTGGAGCTGCGGGTACCGGAGGGGCATGCATATAAGAAATTTTGGGAAGAGAGTGGAATTAAGCGGATTCTTGCAGTGGACGGAGAGCAGGAGGTCTGTGCAAATATCCAGATGCTGATGAAGGATTCCGGGGTTGTGGCGGACACTGTCCCAAATGCAGAAAGCGCGATACAGATACTGCGCCAGGATCGGACAAAGAAGGATTGCTATCAGCTGATTCTGATTGACTGGAATATTGTCGAGTCAGAGGGACTTGAGAAAATAAAGGAGCTGCGTAAGCTGCTGCCAGATTCAGTCATACTGTTGTTTTTGGCAGACTACGATGCGGAGGGAACAGATGAGGCGTTGCTGCTGCAGCACACGGGAATGTTGGCAAAACCGTTTCTGGTGACTGCGTTTCAGGAGAAAATTCTGGAGATGAAGACGGTTCAGGGCAGTACCGAAGCCGTGGGAACTGCGGATATCAATAGTCTGGATGGGCTGCATTTCCTGGCGGCGGAAGACAATGAGATCAATGCTGAGATACTGCGGGAAATTCTGTCAATGGAGGGAGCGGACTGTGAGATCGTTGAACATGGACAGCTGGCCGTGGAGCGCTTTGCGCAGGCTGACGAAGGTGAATTTGATGCAATTTTAATGGATGTACAAATGCCAGTGATGAATGGTTATGACGCGACGAAGGCAATCAGGGCTTTGCCGCGCGATGACGCAGGGACGATACCGATTATCGCGATGACGGCAAACGCGTTTGCGGAGGATGAAAAGGAGGCGCTGGATGCCGGCATGAATGTTCATCTGGCGAAACCGATAGATGTGGAGTTGTTAAAGAAAGTGATAACGCAGTATGTATTCAGAAAGGAATAAGAGATTGGAAATGAGAAAACATATCAGGAGAATGGCGGTGCTCTGTCTGGCTGGAATGACAGTACTGGCGCTCACCGCATGCGGCGGGAACAAGTCGGACGGCAGACTGACTACATTTGAAGAGGAAGAGGAGCGAACCGTGACACTGTTCAGCCCGATGGAGAAGACGATGCCCGATGCGGACAATGTGGCGAGAAGCGCGTCGGAGAAGACTGTTACCATGGCGGAGGAAAAGCTGGGAGTGACGGTGGATTACATCACGTACACAGCGGAGGACTATCAGGATAAAACGTACGATGACGTAGCGCTTGACAGGGCGCGCAACGATATGGATGACCTGTATCTGCTGAATCCCGACACGATTCAGATCCTTGCCGCGGAGGGGAAGCTGATGGATCTGTCGGGACTCGACAGCGCAGAGAACCTGCGGGATGTGGTAAAGGCGGCTAATGTTGTGGACGGAAAGCTGGTGGCGATTCCGCAGGAGGTTGTGGCCTATGGGCTGTTCGTCAATAAGGACATGTTTGACCAGTATCAGCTGGAACTGCCGGAGACACCAGAGGACTTTCTGGAATGCTGCAGAGTATTTAAGGAAAATGGTATAGAGACGCCGGTCGGTGCAAACCGGTGGTGGCTGGAGACATTTGTGCTCGCACAGGCGTATGCGGATTTGTACAACGGCGGAAATACGGAGGCGGAAATCGCGGCGCTCAACAGCGGGGAAGCGAAATACAGTGACTACATGCGTCCGGGCTTCGAGTTTCTAAAGGAGCTGATCGATCTGGGATATATCGATGCGGAAAAAGCGTACGTCAGTGAAGCGATTGAGGGGGAAGGCGCTGATTTCCTGGCGCAGAAAACGCCGATAGTCATGGCGTACTGGAGTGCGGCAAACTCCGAGACCGCCTATGGAAAGCCGGATTTTAACATGCTTGTCATCGGATTTCCGAGCAGCCGGGGACAGATGCCGGTTATGCCCATGACAGGGATTGCAGTCGGAGCAAATGCAAAGCACGCAGAGGATGCAATGCAGACTTTGGACATCATGGTTTCCGACGAGGCGCTGCAGGTTTACGCGGAGACGAATAAGGTGATTTCTCCGTCAAAGAATGTCGAGGTTGCGTGTATTCCGGCATTGAAGCCGCTCAATGACAGAATCAACGAGAATGTCTTTGTCCTTGGCGCCAACGCGTCAATGAAGGTTGAACAGTGGGGAAACACCTGCATCATTGTGCGGGAGCTGTTAAACGGCGCAACTGTCGACGAGTGCATGGCGGCATTTGATAAACTCCAGGAGGAATCGCTGACGCAATGATTGGTCAGCGATGGTTCTCTTGACGCAGACCTTTACTTTCAGGGTGATAAAGTGTATAATCATGAGGAATGCATAAAATAAATCAAAGAAAGAGAGACAATAGCATGAACGACAAAATACCGTACAAAATTTATCTGGAAGAGAGTGAGATGCCCAGACAGTGGTACAATGTGAGGGCAGATATGAAAAATAAGCCCGCGCCGATTTTAAATCCGGCAACCATGAAGCCGGTCACAGTAGAGGAGCTGACACCGATTTTCTGCGAGGAGCTTGCAAAGCAGGAATTAGACGACACGACGCCGTATTTTGACATACCGCAGGAGATACGCGACTTTTACAAGATGTACCGCCCGTCTCCGCTCACGCGGGCTTATTGTCTGGAGAAGAAGCTGGACACACCGGCGCATATCTACTACAAATTCGAGGGAAACAACACATCGGGGAGCCACAAGCTCAACTCGGCGATCGCACAGGCCTACTATGCGAAGCAGCAGGGGCTTAAGGGTGTGACCACAGAGACCGGCGCAGGGCAGTGGGGAACAGCCCTGTCGATGGCGTGTTCTTATTTTGACCTGGACTGTCAGGTGTATATGGTTAAGGTTTCTTATGAGCAGAAGCCTTTCCGACGTGAAGTGATGCGTACTTACGGGGCGAAGGTGACGCCATCGCCGTCCATGCTCACAAATGTCGGCAGAAAGATCAACGAGGAGTTTCCGGGAACGACAGGAAGTCTTGGATGTGCGATTTCCGAGGCGGTCGAGGCTGCCACGACACAGGAAGGATACCGTTATGTGCTGGGTTCGGTGTTGTCACAGGTGCTGCTGCACCAGACGATCATCGGGCTGGAGACAAAGTCTGCGCTGGATAAATATGGGATCAAAGCGGACATGATCATCGGCTGTGCGGGCGGTGGGTCCAATCTGGGCGGACTGATCTCTCCGTTTGTCGGGGAGATACTCAGGGGCGAAGCTGACTATGAGGTCATCGCGGTAGAACCGGCTTCCTGTCCGAGCCTTACAAGGGGCGTGTACGCATACGACTACTGCGATACAGGAAAAATCTGCCCGCTGGCGAAGATGTACACGCTCGGAAGCGGTTTTATCCCGTCGGCAAACCATGCGGGAGGACTTCGATACCATGGCATGAGTTCGATTGTGTCACAGCTGTACGATGATGGTATTATATCGGCAAGGAGCGTGGAGCAGACAGCGGTATTCCAGGCAGCGCAGACGTTTGCGAGAGTAGAAGGCATTCTACCGGCACCGGAGAGCAGCCATGCGATCAGGGTGGCGATTGATGAGGCGTTAAAGTGCAAGGAGACCGGCGAGGAGAAGAATATTGTGTTTGGGCTTACAGGAACAGGATATTTTGACATGGTTGCATACCAGAAATTCAACGATGGGGAGATGGCAGACTACATTCCTACAGATGAGGAACTTGCAAAAAGTTTTGCGTCATTGCCGAAAGTGAACGTGTAAATCATAAATAATGGCAGAAATCAGGCAGGGGAATTCTCCTGCTTGATTTTTCTGCAGTTCTTAAGGAGCTGTAGAAAAATAACTGACACTTGACTTGTCTATTTCTCCGATTACAAATTTCATATGCATGGGCATATGAAATTGGCAAAAAGCCTCGCCCTCGCCCGCTACGCCTACGTTTTTTGACATACATCCTCGAAGAAATATCCTGCGCAAGTTGCATCGGTTATTTTCCTACAGCTCCTAAGAAACGGTTCAGAAATAACATGTGCAGTCGGAGAGATAGACAGGGTCAGGAGCAGAGGTTGTTTTTGTCCATATGCACAAAAAAATAGCGAAGGGGGGATTCGAACCCTCGACACCGCGGGTATGAACCGCGTGCTCTAGCCAACTGAGCTACTTCGCCGTAAAACATATATAACTAAGAATAAAAATGGGGCCTACAGGGCTCGAACCTGTGACCCTCTGCTTGTAAGGCAGATGCTCTCCCAGCT
>CAMWXA010000285.1 GCA_947178035.1 uncultured Lachnospiraceae bacterium
TATCACCATGCCATTCGTCCGGCCCGTGATATTGTTTTACCATCACGTCATTTTTTTTAATTCAGGTTGACTTCGGTCTGGCTATTTTCCCGGAAACGCTTTGCCCCCCCCCCAAACATTAGTTTGCATTTTGTCTAAATATCTTCTCCCCCGCAAACTTAAACTGTCTTTTAATTGAATTTGTCTTTTAATGTCATCATAATACTCATCAAAATATTTATATGACTGCCAAAATCCTATATAGTATGCTGGATTATTCTGGTATATATTATCATCGCATTTCATAGGATTCGTTTCTTTTATAATCTCATACTTTCTATATTTTGCCTTATGATCCCTATATACTAAACGAAGAGGTGCAGAATTTCTAGGCCCCAGCCCCAAAATGCTGTCTGCCTTCTCCCCAACAAACCGTTTTGCGAAGTCAATCTGAAAAGAATCCAGCTGGTAATGTCGCAATTTACCAGAATACATTGGATCTATGATCAGCTCCCTTCCCGTCTTTCTATATAGACCATATCCAAAAGCATACTGAAACAACTGATTTCCAAGTCCATCACTAATACGCACAATATTCGATTTTTCCTTATTCTCACGGTTCATACCCCTATACTCCTTTTTTCAATATTTTTTGGAACGCTTTATATGAAGCTGATGATATCACAATAATCAGAGCTAAAGGAACTATAAACGAATCACCTTCAGTTGTCTTATAGAAAAATCTGATATGTTGTATCTTAGTCAATTCTCAATGAAGTAATTCATATACATGACTTTTCACCAGTATAAACCAATATTTCTTTGTTGGCAAATATCCATGTCGGAAACGTACTAATGCATTCTCCCGCACCCCTATCTGACTACTCGAAATACCACCGAGGGAAAAGTTAGATAACACGCGATAGATGGGTGTAAAAGTCACCTCACCGCTTTTGAAATACCGCAGCATCAAATCATAGTCTGCCGCCGAATGGTATTGTGTGTCAAATACTCCAAATTTCTCATAAGTTTCTTTTGTAACAAAGCAGGTCGGATGTGTAATCATCTGCTGAGGTAGAAAATCATGGTGGTAAATAACAACTGCCTTTTCCTTTCCGTCAAAATATGTTCTCTGCATACCATAGATGACTTCATACATATCTCCACAAAAATGTTTTACTACCTGCTCTATTGTATCCTCTTCATAACTATCATCACTGTTCACAATGCCAATCAATTGCCCTTTCGCAAGGCAAATGCCCTTGTTCATAGCATCGTAAATCCCATTGTCCTTCTCAGAAACAACCGTCAGTTCTTTAGGAAGACTATTACGGTGCTTCTCAATCAACTCCAGTGTATTGTCTGTCGATCCTCCATCGATAATAATATATTCAATATTCTTGTATGTCTGGTTTTCAATACATTCCAATGTCTTTTCGATTGTCTTCCCGCTGTTATAACAAGGTGTGAGAACTGTCACCAATATTTCTGACATTTTGTCTTCTCCTTTACTGTTACCAATAGCATCCCTTTTCTACTGTATCTGCATCTTTCGGCGTCTCTTCTGCCAATGCCCTTGTCCACGCATCATTGAAAAAAGTCGCAATCTTTGTCGGATAATTATTCTCCCATCGATACCCTTTGATGCCAAATAGCAACTGTGTCGCTCCCCCTAAATGAATAGCTTGTTTTCCTGCACTTTTCAATTTCGATGCCAATGGCATCCCATATGCACCACACCCAATTATAGCTACATCAAAATCAATACTTAACGCCCGCTCATACATATAATCAAGCGCGTCAAACCACGTATCAAAACGTTCATCCCTCTCTCCACATATTGTCTGCACCGCTTTCAATGTCTTCAGTTCAAACTCGGGAAGAATATCAGAATCCGGATAAATCAACTTGCGTTTTTTGTATTGTTCCTGAATTGACTTCTCAAATGGATGAATCACCAAAACCTTTTTTCCATTTAATGCTGCGGTCCATGGCCTATCCGGTGCAAGCCAAGGTTCTAACCGAAACAGAAATGTCAAATCTACATTTGGCGCAAACTCCTCAATCACAAAATCCTCCATATTCAGATGCCACATTGCAAGCAGATCCGCATTTGCTCCTGACTCGAGAATCAAGTTAGAAAAACGCTCCAAATATTGATACTCCACTGGAAAAAATCCTGCTCCTTGCCCCAGTCTCTTGAACCATTTATCCAGATACGCATCATCCTCCTCGCTGTGTCCCTTATATTTAATCTTCAAATAACCCACAACTGTCTGAAGTTCTGTATTCCCGAAACGGCACACCATGAACGGTTTCCCCTCTAAGATTTTCTGGTAAATATAATCATTTGTTTTTGCTGATGTAAGCACCCATTTTTTGGCATAATGCGGCATGACGGGTTCTCTATGAAAATATTTCAAAATACCATGACGTCTCAGACACTTATTAAAATAAAAATCTCTCCACTTCCACCGTTTTTCATATCGAATCCACTTTTCTTCCCTTGTCATCTTACTCCTCCCAGTCTGCGCCTGATCTTTTTCATCAATCCAGATATTTTACGAACTGCTTTTATTCTCCGAAATCTGACTTCAAGAATGCTTCCTGCATTTAAGCGATGCGAATCAACAATCTGCGGATAAGTACTTCTCTGTTCTACCTCCATTTCGTAATGATTAACCAATCCATACTGGGATGGATCACGAAATCTCTTGAACCCGTACTTTTTGGATATCAAGGAGATTACAGACTGATCATGCCTGTGATCTGTAAACTCCTCATAGTTTGGAAGCCCCATTTCGTTCGGCTTGTCCGAGATAATACGAATATCCTGTGCATATCGCAGCACTTCATCGAGATAAGATTTTACCTCAGGTGCCTTTTTGCAGACAAAATATCCACCAATAGACTGCGGCGTATCTGTGTATTTCGCTTCGTCACATGCTGTCAGCACAAATGCATCCCTCTTTGTGCTGCCTTTTTCTATTCTTTCCTGTTCCAGTGAAAATATCATGAGAGAAACCCTTTCACGCTCCATGCAGTCAATCAGATATTGTATCTTATTGACATAGACAGCACCTGAATCAATATAAACCAAATAGTCTCCCTCTCTCAATTCATCATATGCTTTCCTATAAAAATACGGCTTCCAGAGATAATATCCACCTCCTCGCGGCGCATCTAAAATTGCCTGATTCCGCCTGCGAAACGTTTTATCCATATCATTTGGTCCATATTCGATTACCTTGTCAGCCCCCCACTGCCTTGCCGTCTTACTGTTGAGTTTTTGTGCTCTCTTAAAATTTTTATCTGCATAATTAACAGCTATAATCATTAATTTCTGCCCTCTTACATCTCTTGTTTTCCTCTTTTCGAAACTCAACCACACACTAATATAACGTTCAAGTCAACACTTGGCTATATAAACTGGTGAGCTGTGATACAATTGCCTGTCCTGAAAATTTCTCCATTGCAAAGTCCACAATTCTCTGTGCCTGATAGGCTTCTCTATGGCTCACCATATACAAAATCGCTCTGGCAAGTACCTCCGCATTCCCTGGCTCAATCAAAATTCCATTAAAATCCTTAACAAAATCGTCCGGTCCCCCATTGGCCGCCGCAATGACGGGCTTTCCGCACGCCATCGCTTCTATATATACAACGCCAAACGTCTCATATCGGCTTGGCAGTACAAACACATCACACGCCTGCATCTGCTCCACAACCTGCTCACGGCTTAATTGTCCTATAAACTCCACTGTCTGTTCTATGCCATACTCCCTACACCATTCTACTGCTTTTTGCGCAGCATGTCCACCACCGCCTATTATAAGCTTTGCGGAATTGCATTTTCTTGAAAATTCACACCATGCTTCCAGCAATACGTCCATGCCTTTTTTAATGAGTTGATCCTTGGTATTCATATAACATATGGTCAAAAAGCGCATTTCGCGATGCGGCTCACTCTTATCAGGCCTAAACTGGTCAAAGTCAACGACATTCCCGACCACTTCAATGTCGCCGGCTGTTCTGTATTCCGATATGAGCTTTGCAAATGCATGACTTACACATATTACCTTTTTGGCGTTCTCAAACGCCTGTCTGATACATTTATCATTGAACTTGCTAATTTGGTCTTTATGAAGTTCAAAC
This sequence comes from uncultured Lachnospiraceae bacterium, assembly GCA_947178035.1. Classification (GTDB taxonomy): domain Bacteria; phylum Bacillota; class Clostridia; order Lachnospirales; family Lachnospiraceae; genus COE1. The sequence goes on from CAMWXA010000285.1 coordinate 4,135, forward strand.
AGAGTCGCATGTTCTGTAATCACATAGGGAATACCTGTTTTTTGGGACAGTCTCATTGCCGCATACCCTGCCCACACACAGCAGTGCGCATGAATCACATCAAAGTGCTCACTCTTCACATATTTCTCATATAACTGCTGTACACCTCTTGTAAACGCTTCACGGTGCCCTTCCATACCATGCTTGAGGGGACAAAATATTTTCATGCGGTATATCTTAATCCCCTCACACTCCTCCGATGCCGCTTCTGCATAAAGTACATACTCCCGAATACATTTTACGGAATATGTGTCACTGTATAATATTGCCACCTGATGCCCGGCACACTTGAGAGCTCGCGCCTGATCCCAGAAAAAGCTGCCAAGCGTTGGTCGGTCTTTCGTTCGAAAGAAAGCAGGTATTATTAATATATTCATCTCTGTTCCCCTTTTCAATGAATCATTTTAATTCTCACGCATCTGCCTTATCAGTGCCACCTTCACCCACGCTTTGCACTGTTTCACAGCCTCCCATCCCATCCCATTCTGCCACATATACCAGAACTTCATCTTAAAAAAGAGTTTCATCTCCGTCTTTTTCAGTTTTGACAGGCTTGACGCTGTCACGGACTGGTCAGACATCCGATACCACACAAGCTGCTTGTCCAACAGTCCAAACTGATAGCCTGCATGCATTGCTTTCAGATTCATCGGATAGTCCTCAAACCACCGATAGCTCTCATCATAACCGCCAACTTTCCTGATAAAATCCATCGTATAAAAAGTAGCCGACGGTGCTACAATCCTGTTTTGAATCAACAGCAGCCTATACTGCTCCTGATAATCTTTCTGCGCGAAATCATAACACCTGTCACAATATCCCTGCACATCTGCATATACTGCATCTGGATTTTTATCGTTAAACAACTGCACTCTCGCAATCGGAAATGTATCTGGATTGTCCTCACAAAATCTGACATAGCTTTCTATCGCATCCGGGGTCATGTAGTCGTCCCCCGCAATCCCCTTGTAATACACTCCTTCTGCCACTTTAAGCCCTCTGTTGATGTTCGCTGGAAGCCCTGTATTTTTCTGTGACGTAACCAGTTTTATGGCCGTCAGAGTTCCTTCGTTTTCTGCAATCCATGACTGAACCACCTGTACCGTATTGTCGGGAGAGCAGTCGTCTGTGACAATCAGTTCAATATTCGGATATGTCTGATTTTTTATGCTGTCAAGCGTCTCAATGATCGTCTCTGCCGAACGGTATGACAACACAATTACACTTACCAGTTTCATCTTCTACGCCTTCCCCAGCAGTGTCCTGACCTGCCAAAAATACCCTTCATATGCATGCTCCCTCTCAAATGGCTGATACCAGTAATACCCCATCAGCACCAGGAGATAATTCCTCAGAATATACACGGATATAAAATGTGCCTCCATCAAGTTATAGACAGAAAACAGGACAAGCATCGCGAACATGACATAGTCCTTTTTCTGGTAACTCTGATACAGAAGGTAAACATTCATCCCTATATAGAGTATTCCCGGGATAATCCCGTACCAGTAAAACAGCCTGACAAACCCCGCATCAAAAAATTCTGTATTTTCCGGCGCGGCAATCAGTTTCCAGTTCTCCAGCCTTGCCGCCTCAACCGCATAGCAGCTC
>CAMWXA010000286.1 GCA_947178035.1 uncultured Lachnospiraceae bacterium
CGTTACATCTTTCAATATATCATTGTCAGCCTTCTCGCGAACGCCTATTGCCTCCAGCATATTGACTTTTTCCAGGCGGATGAACACCGCAGCCTCATAAATCTTATCATATGCGTCAAAGTCAAATGTGTAACCGTATAAATCACTGCCTCCCTCCAAATGATATTTTTCAAAATTGAGGTTGTATGCCCTGCCCTTGCACAATTCACTGCACCGCGTGACCTCGCTCACAAAATTTTCCCAGTCCTGTGTCAGCGCATTCTCCCCCATTTTGTTGACTGTGAGATTTGTGCGTACATCTATGTATGTTTTATCACCAGATATATAACCCATATCACCGCTTAAACGATAGACATTAGCCACTTCCGGATGCGCGACATATGCCCCTCCCTTATCCTTCATGTCCTGTATGTCCTGCTTATCCTTTAACAGATACACCTCTCCCTCCTCGTCAGTGAGGACACAGTAATCCGCTCTGTCCGCGTGCACTGGAAGCACCCTGACAGGCTTAAACATGCAGGTCTCGCGCTGCGCCTGCCTATTTAACCCGACATCAAATTTGCCTTCATCGGGAATCCACAAAATATAAGAGGCATTTTCATAAGCTTTCCTATCCTCCGCAGAGTCTCTGAAATGAACTGTCCGTTCAATTTTCAGATCTGGAAAGCCGTCACGATTCTTATCCACAAACGACACAGTATCTATGGAATCTATACACAATGTCACATCCGCTATCTGTATCAACCTTCCTGTCTGCAAGTCCGTCACACGCATCACATACGTTTCATCTGAACAGACATAGTCCGCCAGATACGTTTCATATCCTGTCACAGGAACTTCCTTCGCATAGTGAAAGCTGATACACAGTCCGGCCTCTCTTCCCGGAAAAGCGATCTCATATTCGGCACATTGCAGCATGCCAAATTTTCGCGTTTTGACCCCCTCATTTTCCCAATCCGCGTCAACCGCCCGCATTTCTGTGAAAGTCCGTCTGGGATTCTCCAATGTCGTTTTCCTGTCCTCATGATCAAGCCAGTATAAATCCTCCTCGTCAAGAATCTCACCTGCAAGATAATCTTTCTCCCACTTCTGCGACTGCTGAACGAAAGCATTCAGAAGCGTCTGCACAACATCGGAGGGTGTACTGCCGGGCGCTGACTCACTGTACACCAGCCCATAAATGTAATTGCCCCTGATAATCAGTTCTCGTTCCATCTGCTGCGAAAAACGGTAAAATAATCCTTTCGCACACGTCACAGCACAGATTGGATTCTCCGTCGTATCATAGCATTTTAAATCATAATACAAGTCCAGCGCATGGAAATCATCTTGTAATTTACATTGATAATACGTCCATTCCGCCTGTTCTCCTTTTTTCTCCCTGCTGATGATATATTCCTGCAATTCCTGTGCCGTCTCAAAAGTTTTCCAGGAAATATTTGTTGAGCCTCCCATTTCAGACGTGACCGCATTAACAGATATCTCCGCACATGCATATGGGCTGTCCGGCAGCGCTGTCAGCAGATACGCCGGCAATCCCTTCTGGGAAGCTCCTGTTTCCGACCGTCCACTCCCTTTGCAATCCACAAATAGCAGAATGCTTATAAGTAGTACTACTGCCAATACAATAATCTTTTGATACTTTTTCATATTAATACACTACCTCTACTCTGTTCTCTTTTGTCTGTTTCAATAACGATATCAGACAATTGTATCAGAATTGCATCATATGTATGATCAGACAGAGAAAAAAGGGAAATAACTTTAAATATCAGTTATTTCCCTTTTTTATACCCTTATTATGCGCTTTCTCACTCATCTCAGCCAGACCTGCCCCTGTCCGCGAGAAGCGATAGTCCAAGCACCATCAAAATAATCACCAATCCCGGAAATACCGCATACCACGGCGCGGAGAACAGATACGACTGCGACTCCGACAGCATACTCCCGAGACTTGCATTGGGCGGCTGCACACCGATCCCCAGATAGCTCATGCCCGCCTCCGCAAGCACTGCATTGTTAAAACCAATCATCACTGAGGACATCAGCACCGGCATCGTGTTGGGCAGGATATGCACAAAGATAATGCGCAGCCTGGGCACACCGGCAAGCCTTGCACTTTTCACATAATCCATCTCTCTGTACTTGATAAACTCTCCCCTGACAATGCGTGCAAAACTTGGTATAAATGCAATGCCAAGCGCCGCAATAACATTATATTTGCCCGTTCCAAAAATACTGACAAATACCAGTGCCAGCAAAATACTCGGAAACGCAAACACCACATCGTTGACGCGCATCAGCACCTCATCGAGCCAGCCGCCAAAATACCCGGTAAACGCACCGATAATGACACCGCTCACCGTCCCGATTGCCACCGTAGCTGTAGCAATTACAAATGTATTGCCCATCCCCTTCAGCACCCGCGAAAAGATATCCCGGCCAAAGTTGTCACACCCCATCAGATGCGCAAACGACGGTGCAGCCAGCTTTGCAGTGCTGTCCATTTTCGTGATGTCATACGGTGTATGTATAAAGCCGATCAGAACCAGCAATAACATTACACCTGTTATTATCATACCTAATATGAAATTGGGAGAATACTTTCTCTTTTTCATCCGAACCCCCATACCATACTCTCAAACTCCACAAATTTGTCGTCCTACACACTGATGCGCGGATCAATCATCTGATAGATCATATCGACAACAAAATTCGTCGCGATCACCACAAAGGCAATCAGCACGATAATCGCCTCCACCACAGGATAATCCCTGTAGGATATCGAAGTCAGAAGAATGCGCCCTATCCCTGGTATATTAAACACCTGCTCGATGACAATACTGCCAACAAGCATGTCCGCAAGCGTCATACCCCACAGGGTAATCACCGGTATCATGGCATTGCGTAGCACATGTCTGTATAAAACCTTGTCGGTATTGTTTCCTTTGCTGTATGCAGTTCTTACATAATCCTTTTTCGCTTCCTCGATACAGGAGCTTCGCAGCATCTTTACCGACATTGCAATCTTTGGAAGCGCAATCGCGATACATGGAAAAATAATATATGCAAGAAATCCCCGAAAATCCGTCTCGTAGGACACAAAACCCCCAGGTGTAAAGAGCTTTAAGATCAGCCCAAAGAAATACGTAATCAATATGCCCATAAAAAAGTGGGGCACCGACATCACAATCTGATTGACCGCCATGACAATGCGGTCTATCCGCTTCCCGCTGTGTTTTGCCGTATAGATGCCGACTGGCAGCGCTATCACTACCATGATAAAAAAAGAGATGACTGCCATAATGACTGTAATCGGAAGCTTGGACACAATCATGTCCGCAACTGGCATATGATATTTGTATGAAGTACCAAAGTCACCGCAGACAAAATGGATCAGCCATTCGAAATACCGTTCCAGAAATGGTCTGTTTAAGCCAAGCTGCTCCCGCAGCGCAGCCAGACTTTCCGGCGTGGCGTCTGTGCCGAGAGCGGCCAGCGCCGCATCTCCCGGTATCACATCAAACGCAAGATAGACGAGGAACGAGATACACAAAAGCGTGATAATCATTGCAGCCAGCTTTTTACCAATGTATCTCATATCCTCGTCTCCTTTTTATTTCCTATCTATCGTTCCAACAATATACAACTAAACTCACTCAAAACTATTTTATGCTCCACTTTCATGGATACAGATTTTCATATTATTCCGGATTACTGGACATCTAACTTTGAAAAATCCTGAATATACAAAGGATAAAATGTGTAACCTGTATATCCCTTTCTGACTGCTACCAGCTCACACATATCCTGAATATAAACATTTGCAGCCGTCTCTGCAAGAATGGTCTCACACTTCTTGTAAGCCTCTGTAGCCTTGTCGTCATCCATCACGGACTCTGCGGCAAGTGCCTCCGCATAGGCGGCATCATATTCCTCATTGCTAAAGTTCACAAAATTGTTGTGTGCATCCGAGCGGAACCTGCTCAGCATTGCCCCTGCAGTCAGCGTCGAAGCATCCACACCGACAAGCGTTGCCTCGAAATCGCGGCCCTGGTACACATCGCTCAGCCATGTCTCCCACTCAATCAGCTCAATATTTGCTGTGACATTAATCTGCTTTAACTGTTCTGCGACAACCTGTGCTGTGTCCACATGCTGCTGATAGTTGGATGGCACTTTCATTGTGAAGCTGAACCCGTCAGGATAGCCTGCATCGGCCAGCAGTTCCTTTGCCTTCTCGATATCCGTTGTATAAAGATCATTCAGCTCCTCGACATAGTATTTTCCAAATGCCGGGAACATACTGCTACCCACAGGGGTTCCTTTTCCCTCTGACACAAAGTCGAGAATCTCCTGCTTGTTGACTGCATAGCACAATGCCTGACGAACCTTCTCGTTGTCAAACGGCTCCACCGCATTGTTGAGATACATCGCCTGCACGAGATTCATCGTTCCCTCAAGCACCTCAAAATCATCGCCAAGCTCTGCTGCCTGCGCTGTGGAAACTCTCGCAACCAAGTCAACTGCGCCACCCTGCAGATTCATGACGATCGAATCCGAATCAGCAAGTACTTTCAATGTGATATCCTTGATGTGCGCTTTCTCTCCCCAATACTCGTCAAACCGCTCAAGCACTACATTTTCCTGCAGAGAGCGCGATACAAACCTGTATGGTCCCGTTCCGACTGGATTTGTCTGAAGGTCCTCTGCATCAGCCGGCACAATCGCTGCCTCAACAGTAGACAGAATCGCCATAAACGGACTGCTCGACTCCTTTAAAGTAATGACGATTGTCTTGTCGTCAGGTATCTCCACGCTCTCGATATTAGAAAACGCCGATATAACGGGCTCTCCCCCATTAAGACCGGCGCAGGTTTCAATCGAATATTTCACGTCCTCTACAGTGACAGGATTTCCGTTGTGGAATTGTATCCCATTTCTCAATGTGAATGTATACACAAGTCCGTCCTCTGACATTGTGTAATCACTCGCTACTGCAGGAACCAGATTGCCCTCGCTGTCCGGCTTGTACAGACCCTCATAGATATTGTAGAGAATTTCCTGTGTGCCTGCGCCCTGCGAAAGGCTTGGCACCAGACTGTCCAAATCCTGTGGAATACCTATGGTGATATGTGAGTCACCAGCCTCCGTGTCATTCGCCTCACCTGTCTCATCCGGTGAAGCATTTGTCTCAGCATCCGCTGCGGTACTTGCCTCGCTGCTGTTTGCGGCAGACGTGTCTGCAATCTGTGTAGAGTCTCCAGCCGCCTTATCACCTGAGCATCCGCCCAGTGCAACAGTCAGTGTAAGCAACATACTCGCAAAAAGAACTTTCACAAACTTTTGTCCTCTTTTCGTCATGTCTTTTACTCCTTTTTTTATTCTATATTTAATTTTGGGGTATGAACGTTTATTATGAACCAAGTGGTGAACATTCAACCTGATACACATGTCAATAAAAGTTTTTGTATCAGCATATGTACAATAACGATCATACCAATACACAAAGTACAGTCACGCTCCAGCGTGTACCATCTTTTGTGTACTGTTAAATTCTATAAAAATATTGAACAAAAAGCAAGTCATTTTCTTAATTATCTTGTTCTTTATTGTATACAAAATAATAAAGAAGAAAAAACATCATTCAGACACTTTTTCTTCTTTGCTATCATTTTCTTATTTATCCAGAACTTTTTTCAATTCATCCATAAAGGTATTAATATCCTTAAACTCCCTGTATAC
>CAMWXA010000287.1 GCA_947178035.1 uncultured Lachnospiraceae bacterium
ACTGACATAAGTGCCTCGAAGCCGGTATACTGCTGTTCGGCTAAACTTGGAAGGCTGCCGGACTACGGAGAAGCCTTCTTGAGGGAAATATGCAGCTCTTGCCGAAATACCAGGGGGGGGGTAAAAGTGGAATTTATAATCAGCGAACAGCATGTAATTGATTATAGTACCTGCCAGTACATAAAAAGTATTATTGAGGAATACGGATATACCTGTTTTATCTTTAATGAACATGAAGAGGAGATGGGGATCGATGGTATGGTTGATTTTTATGACGACTTACATACGAATATATCAGGCAGCGAAAAATGTAGTTTGTTTTATGGAAAATATCTCAGCGAAAAATACTTTCTTTTTGTGCGCCAAAAAGAGGAGGATGTAATAGACGATTGGAACAGATGTGTCATAGAGACAAAAGAGGCTTGTGACGACGCAAGGCATAAGATGATGCAGCTGCATTTGACTGGGTTGAATGATATGGAAGTTGATGTCAGGTTTGACAAAGATATTGGAATATTTCAAAATACTACATTGGCAAATAAAGATTTAGAGTATGCATGGTTCATCTATGAAGTGATAGATGGAAATAAGGAATTGGTGGATTCGATGTGGTATACGGATAATAATACATTTGAATACGAATTTGATGTAGAAAAGACATATAACATTGTGAGCTTTGTCAGATTGAAAGATGACACGGACGTGGGGACTTACGACGCAATTGTCATACAATACAATGAAAATGAGGAAATGTTTGAAAGCACAAAATAGCATTTGTAATACTTACATACTTTGTAACTGCTTTTGCTGCGCTTTTGTAGTTAAAAACCAAATATGACCGTTTGGGTCTAACTATGCCAAAAGGGAATTTAGACAAAATAAAAGCTCATGCAGAGGCGCAGGGTAAGAGCGGTAAAGGCACAGGCAAAGAGGGGCGAAAACCCAGTGCATGGGGCTTGATCTGGTAACCGGCGGCAGGCTGGGGCAGGACAGCGAAAAAGGACAGGAGGGATAAATCAGGTTGACGCTGGCGGTTATGGTATATCGTGGAATTTTGACCGTTTCCCCGTCGCTGGCTGCTGCCGCCGGATTGAATGAGGCTATTGTATACAGCAAGCCCGCTATTGGACGCAGAACAGCGTATTTTATTCGGTTTTCGAGGTCAGGTAACTAAAAACGGACAACTAGTGTCTAAAAGCGAGATTTATAGAAAACGAAAGAAATGGTATCAAAATAAATATGGAAAGGACTATGAGAAAAAGCATAATCTGCCAGTATACCTTGGAATGCTTATAACATGGTTTTTTATTCTTTTTGGCATGGTGGCCGATGGAATTATATATTTGGCAGACTTTATTACTGGATCCTGATTACTATGGGAGAGGTGTGTTCGCCATTGTTGAACTGGATGGTCATATCCTACACATTAATACCAGTTGTTACAGTTATAGGATATTTCAGAGAGTTAGAACATTTTGCATTATTGCATTTGGTCTATCTTTTTTTCGTGAAAAAATAGCAGCAGATTTGTGTTTTAACGGAGAGGAGCGGGTAGTTGAGACATACTGCCGTGGAATGACGGCTGCTTTTTTGGGAAAGGCATTTTAGCGCTTTTCGGACGAAATGTTATATGATTCCCTGCCCGCGAAAAGCAAGAAAACAGTTACACGCGAGTAAACAATAATAAAACCATAAATTTTATGAATTTTTGGTAAAATTTATAATATACAAATAGTAATATAGGGTGTAAAATGATATCGACAATAGAACGCCAGCCGTGTGTTTATGGCGAAAATATAGGACGAGAGGTATTTTTACAGGTGAGATTGAGAAATGTAACTGGTTCGCGGGAGATGATCGCAGAGAGCCGCTTTGTAGTGCATGAGCCTTCCGCGCAGAGAGGGAAATGGAATGTAGTATTCGGGAATAACCATCCGATACATATTGAGATCGGAATGGGAAAAGGGCGTTTTATGATGGACTTAGCATCGCTCAACCCGGATATCAATTATATTGGAATCGAGAAATATTCGACAGTGCTTCTGCGCGCGGTGCAGAAGATGGAAGCGCGGGAGCTTTCCAATCTGCGGTTGATCCGCATGGATGCGGAGGAGATTTGCGAGGTCTTTGACAAGGGGGAGGTCGGCAGGATTTATCTGAATTTTTCTGATCCGTGGCCAAAGGACAGACATGCCAAAAGGCGGCTTCCATCGCGGCAGTTCCTTGCGCGGTATCACGAGATTCTGGCAGCAGATGGGAGAATTGAATTTAAGACTGACAATGCGGATTTGTTCGACTTTGCGCTGGAGGAAATTGTGCCTGCAGGCTGGAAGATTGAGGCTGTAACAAGAGATTTGCACCATGATGAGAATATGCTTGCGGGAAATATTATGACAGAATATGAGGAGAAATTTTCATCAATTGGAAATCCGATTTACAAATATATCATCTATAGAGAGTGAGGAGACTTGGAAGATGTATGTCATATTTTTTTTGTTATGGATAATCTTTAATGGACGCATCACAACAGAAATCGTGATTTTCGGATTGGCCATTGCCGCGGCATTATATGGATTTATCTGCAAATTTATGGATTTCAGTCCTAAGAGAGAGTTTCTGTACCTCAAAAAGGGCGGTTATCTGTTACAATACCTGTACCACCTGATCAAAGAGATTATCACTGCAAATTTTGCGACAATGAAATTGATCTGTTCAGCGGGCAGCGTTGTGGAACCAGTACTGATAGAGTTTGAGACACATTTTCAAAATGATATATCGCGCTTTTTACTGGCAAATTCGATTACGCTCACGCCAGGGACAATAACGGTTGCGGTAGACGGGGACAAATTTATAGTCCATTGCCTTGACAGGACGCTGGCGGACGGCATCGAGTCCAGCGTGTTTGTGAAGCTTTTGGAAAAGATTGAGGCGTAAGGAGGATTGGTTATGAACAGTGGAAATGTAGCGCTGGAAGCAGCTTTTGAGGTTGCTATGACAATTTTTCCGGTTCTGCTGGCGCTGATGGTATTTCTGTGCCTGATTCGTGCAATTAAAGGCCCGCGGATTACAGACCGCATCGTGGCAATTAATATGATGGGAACGCTGACAATGGTTATTATTGCGATCCTTGCAGTGAAAATGAACGAGGGGTACCTTGTGGACATCTGCATCATTTATGCGATGATTTCATTTTTGGCGGTGACGCTTCTCACAAAGGTGTACATGGGTGTGTATGCTGAGAGGAAAAGGAAGGAGGAGAGCCATGATAGTGCTGATGTGGATTAGGTTTCTAGTGGGTGCTGCTCTGATTCTGTGCGGGATTATTGTATTTGGACTTGAGCTTTTTGGCGTGTTTAAGTTTCGTTATGTCCTGAACAGAATGCATGCAGCGGCAATGGGTGACACACTTGGAATCGGACTTTGCATGACAGGATTAATCGTTTTGTGCGGACTGAACTTTACATCTCTCAAGATGCTTCTTGTAGTTATTTTCTTGTGGTTTGCCTCCCCGGTGGCCTCCCATATGCTGACGCGTTTTGAGGTGGCAACAAACGAGGAGCTTGACAAGGAATGCGATGTGAAGATGCTTTCGGAATCGAAAAAGGTTTCTGATTGAATGGTTCTATCCTCGTAGCAGATCACATGTTGGAACGGAGGTTGATAATATATGAAAGTATTTCAGATGGTACTTTTTATTTTTTTGATTGTGTGTGCGATTTCGGTGAGCTTTTCTAAGAATCTGCTCAACTCGATTATTATCTTTATGTCCTACAGTTTGATTATGTCTATCATATGGATTCTGCTGGAGTCGCCGGATCTTGCCATCACGGAGGCAGCAGTGGGCGCGGGTATCACAAGTATCTTATTTTTTGTGACACTCAAGAAGATTCATGCAATGATTGCGATTGATGAGGACAAGGAGGATAAACACTCGCAAAAGAGTGTTTCGGATAAAAAGGAGGGTGCAAAATGAGCCGTCTGTTGTCAGAAGAAGAATACCGCAAGACCAAGGCGTTTCAGATTAAGCGCTGGTATCGCTCTGAGAAGGATCCTTATATTGGAAAGGTTGAGTTAAAACCTCAGAAGCCTTTTGTGGAAGATATCGATGCGCAGAAAAAGAGAATACATGATGAGGCGATTCTGAAAAGAAATATTTATGATATTGAGCATAACAGAAAGCTTCAGATGTTCTCGAAGTTTTACCGGATAGTTTCTATCGCGTTTGTAATCTCTCTGCTTGCGATTCTGCTCTATGTGGTGTCGTATCTTCCGCCTGTGGGAAATGCGGCGAATCCTGACAATAATGAGGTTGCAACCAAGTATATTGAGGATGGAATGAAGGACACTGGCGCGGTCAACATCGTCACAGGCATGATTTTAGACTATCGTGCTTTTGATACACTCGGCGAATCGAATGTGCTGTTTATCGCCACATGTACTGTGCTGATTCTGCTGCGTGTCGATAACTGGTCGAAGAAGAAAGAGGAGGAGGAAAACGATCGCCTCTATGAACCCAAAAACGATATTATTCTGCAAAAAGTGGCATTTTTTCTAGTGCCGATGATCATCATCTTTGGAATTTATGTGATCTTAAACGGTCATCTGTCTCCAGGCGGTGGCTTTTCCGGCGGTGCAATCATCGGATCGGGATTGATTTTATATGTCAATGCCTTTGGTTTTAAGAAGATTGAACGCTTCTTTACACAGAGGACATACAAGTGGATTTGCTTTGTGGCACTTTTGTTCTACTGTCTTGCAAAGACCTATTCCTTTTACTGTGGTGCGCACCATCTCGAGACAGGGATTCCACTTGGCACGCCAGGGGACATTTTGAGCTCCGGGTTAATCCTGCCGCTTAATATCTGTGTCGGCATGGTGGTTGCTTGTACGATGTATGCATTTTATGCTATGTTCCGCAAAGGCGGCTTTTAGGAAAAAAGATGTCTTAGGATTGTCATTCAAAGGGAAGAAAAAGGAGATTTTGATAGATGGGTGGAAATTTGCTTGCAAACTATGGAGAGGCTGTGGCCATGATTTTGTTTGGCATTGGATTTTCAAATCTGCTGCTGCAGAAAAATCTGATCAAAAAGATTATCGGTCTCAATATTATGGATACGGCTACGTACCTCTTTCTTGCAGAAAAGGGATTTATCGCGGGAAGAATGGCGCCGATTGTTGTGGATGATATCACAAGTGCGGAGGCCTATATCAATCCAGTGCCGAGCGGACTCGTGCTGACAGGAATCGTGGTGTCGGTGTCTGTGACGGCGTTAATGCTCTCACTTACCATTCGGCTTTACAGAAGATATCATACGCTGGACATGGATGAGATTTCCACGATGTTGAAAAAGGAGGATCGGTGATGGATTTTATACAGAATTTCCCCTTTTTCAGCATTCTGCTCTCGCTTGGCTCTGGTGTACTGACATCCATTATGAACAAAAAGGCAGCGCGCATATGGAATACATTCATTCTTCTGACAATTACAATCATGTCGGCGGTGCTTTTTGTATATATGCTCCGCGCGGGGGAACCATTTACCTTTATGATGGGACATTTTCCGGCGCCATGGGGAAATGAGATCAGGGCTGGCGTGCTTGAGGCCGGGATGGCGCTCTTTTTCTGCCTGATCATGCTGTTTTCCCTGAAGGGTGGACAGAATCATATAGAGGCGGAAATCGAGGATACGAAGAT
>CAMWXA010000288.1 GCA_947178035.1 uncultured Lachnospiraceae bacterium
GTAAAACCTATTCTGAACTGCTACACTAATTTCAAAAAGTAACTAGTGATATTAAGGAACTGTATTGAAATTTGTTTATACAGTTTTTAAGGAAAGGGGGTTTTTATATGGCTTTTACTTTTCAGATTAATAATGATGTAAAATTTAGGCATGATGAAGTATTGTTAGCAAAAGCCGAGGCAAATCGTCCTGAAATACAACATTTAAAGGTAGAGCCTGGGCGAATCGTAGATGTAGTTGAGGACAGCACGAAACTGAATGGTTATTGGGTGGCAGAGAACGGGAAGCAGATCGAAAAACTGAAAGAGTATGGACTGAGGAGGGACGAAAGTCTGATTCTGGATTTTGGAGACCATTATGTGGGACGTTTTCAGGTTGACATCGATTCGGTGGGGTCACCGATGGACGCACCATTGATGCTTAGGTTTAAATTTGCAGAGATGCCAGTGGAGCTTGTGCAGGAGTCGTCAGAGTATAATGGGTGGCTCAGTAAATCATGGATTCAGGAGGAAATTGTCCATATTGACGAACTTCCTGTCACCTTGGCGATACCAAGGCGTTACAGCTTCCGGTATGTGGAAATAAAGGTGTTGGATACATCACCAAAATGGCAAGCAGTATTTTCTTCACCAGTTCTGACTACAGAAAGCTCAGCAGATATGACGAAGCTTTCAAAGGTGACACTCGCAGATGAACAGCTGCAAAAGATATATGATGTAGGTGTAAAGACGCTGGCAGATTGTATGCAGGATGTATTTGAGGATGGACCGAAGCGGGATAGAAGGCTATGGCTTGGCGATCTGCGACTTCAGGCACTTGCCAACTATGCAACTTTTGATAATGTTGATCTAGTGAAAAGATGTCTGTATCTCTTTGCAGGTATGACAACGGAAGAGGGAAAAATTTCTGCAAATGTATTTGTGAAGCCGCAAAATGTGCCAGATGACACATTCCTGTTTGAATACAGTCTGTTCTTCATTTCTACCTTATCTGATCTGTATAAAGCCCATTCAGATCAGATGCTGATTCAAGAGCTTGTGAGGGAATTATATCCTGTTGCGAAAACGCAGATGGACCTGACACTTACTATGATTGATGAGAACGGAAAGCTTATAACAGATGAGAATTATCCAGTGTTCGTGGACTGGTCCAATGATTTTAATAAAGATACAGCCGGGCAGGGAGAGATTATATATGTATTAAAGCAGTTCATTGCACTTGCAACCATAGTGGGAGATGAACAGCGCGAAAAATATGAAGAAAAACTTACGCTAATCTCAAATTATGCCAGAGAACAGTTATTTAATAGGGAGCAAATGCTTTTTGTGACAGGTGATAATGAGTACAATATTGCGAGTCAGGTATGGATGGTTCTGTCCCATGTTATGACAGATAAAGAAAACAATGCAATCATGATGCAGACTGTAAAAGAGCTTTTTCCGGTAAAAGATATAGCGACTCCATATATGTACCATCATATTGTGGAAGCTCTTTTTGAAGCAGATCTGTATAAGGAAGCAGTAGAACTGATGAAATATTACTGGGGAATGATGATCGATCTGGGGGCGGATACTTATTGGGAAGCCTTTGATCCGGATCAGCCGGACTATTCTCCATATGGTATGTCGATTGTAAACAGTTATTGCCATGCATGGAGCTGCACACCGGTCTATCTGATCCGGAAATATCTGCTGGATTAAACAGTGTAGGTCTTGCGGTACGCATTGGGGGTCATATGAAATCGGCTTTTAAAGGATCTGTTGAAATGTTCCGTATGTTCAAAACCTACAATATGCGCAATATTGGCTATGCTTATATCGGATGTGCGGAGCAGGGCGCATGCCCGATTGAAACGGATGTTTTGAACATTGTCTGTGAACGAGAGTCCTGTACATTCTTTGATGATTCTGGAACAATAGGATTGGGAAAAATGGAATTTATCAGCAATTTCGGACAGCGTTACAGTTTGATAATTTTCATGGATATAACCCACAATCTGCATACAGTTTTCATCACTCTTTAAGGTAGTGCTTGGAAAACGGATGCGGCCTTCATAACACCGGAGTATTTTGGAGAACAAAATCAGTGTCTGGCTGGATAAAATCGTTTCATAATGGCGTTCTTTTCCGATATATTCCAGAAACATGTTAAGGACGTGTTCAAGGAGTTCTGGATCCTGATCAGTATCCAAAATCAGATAATTGTTTTTCGTTCTGGAAAACAGGGACTGATTGAAAAATACGGAAATGATGTCGGTTCCACAGAGAATTTCGTAAAAAATTTCTTCAAAAGTGCCACGGCGGATTAAAATATTAAGGATAATGCTTGCGTCAAACACGCTGATGGAATGCTTGACATTGGGGGCAATCAACAGAAATTCCCCTTGCTTAAGGGTGATAGTTTCCCCGTCAATTTCATGTGTGCATGAGCCTTCTACCACATAAGCAAGCTCAAAAAACACATGCTTGTGGTGAAAAGCGGGAGTGTAGCGGTTGTGCTTGCTGACAACAATACTGTTTTTTTCGGAAATATCAAAATATGTGCTGTCTTCCATGGTAGAAGGCATATATCCGGTATCCACATCTGTGACGATTAAGCGGCGCTGATTGATTTCTTCCAGATTTAGTTCATTTAAGAATTTGTCGAGCTGCCATTTGTTGGTGTGAACATCATAATAGCGTTTGTAGAACTGTTCATCCTCATTGATGATATGCAATTTTTCATATAATTCCTGTGTGGTCAATTGTATCTCTCCTTATGTTAATGTGGGTGGGAAGGTTTTAGAACAGAATAGCACATTGTTCATAAAACATCAAGAATATAAGCGCTGAAAATCAATGGTGAGATGAAATTGAATCAGTTAATATGAATATAGAAAAACAAAAGACAGTCAATATGATGAGAGGAGAGGTTGGATATGAAAGAAAATTATGTATCAAATAAATCTATAACAGGCATGCTCTATAAGCAGCGTTTTGGATACGGCATGGGAGATTTTGCCTGTAATTTGATTTGGCAGGTCATATCACTATATCTGTTATATTTCTATACAGATGTAATGGGATTAAATCCGCTTGCGATTTCTGCAATGTTTGTTGTCTGCAGGGTGATTGACGGGTGTACAGACCTGCTGGTAGGCTACTGTATCGATAAAACGCATACACGATGGGGAAAGAGCCGCCCATGGTTTTTATTCGGGGCAATACCATTTGCAGTTTCTGCATTGCTGGCATTCAGTGTTCCTGACATTGCGCCAAATGGAAAACTGGTGTATGCATATGTCACTTATATATTCTTATCTTTTATGTACACGGTAGTGAATATTCCGTTGGCATCAATTTTGCCAGCGCTTACAGATGACATGAATGAGAGAACCGTGCTTGCGACATGGAGGAAATTTCTTGCATTTCTTGGCTCTACTATTGTGTCAGCAACAGCGCTTACGATGGTAGATCTGATCGGAAAAGGGAATGAAGTGCTTGGTTTCCGGGTAGTTATGGGTATTTTCGGTGTCATTGGATGTCTTTGTTTCTTTTTGACTTTTGCTTTGGTTCGTGAGACGAACTTAGTGCCGACGACAAAAAATGCCAGCCTAAAGGAGACAATTGCCTCGTTGGCACATAATACACCATGGAAGCTGTTCGCAGTTAATATTTTATTTCAGTGGACAGGATACTTTATCCAATCAAGCGCACTAGTATATTATTATACATATTATGTTGGTAGTAAGCAGATGTCTTCTATTGTTGCGACGATTATGACGATGGTTCCTATGGTTGCAAATTTAACAGTACCGTTTTTAGCGAAACGTTTAGGCAAAAGAAATCTCTATTCCATATCGGCAATAGTACAGTTTGCTGGCTTGGTTATCATATTTGCGTCAGGTCTTATGAATGCGGGAATTTTAGTTGGTGCGTTTATCTCTGCAGCGGGATATGGAATTAAAGAAAGCATTTATTTTTCCATGCAGGCAGATCCGGTTGATTATGGTGAGTGGAAGACAGGGGTACAGGCAGCAGGCACATTGTCCTCTGTGAATGGATTTCTAGGAAAGGTTGCACAGGCTGCGGCTGGTGGAATTTCAGGATTATTACTGGCGTGGGGAAGTTATGAAAGCGGTGCAGCTGTACAGACAGCAGAGGCAATAACTGCTATTAAAGCAATGTATTTATATATTCCAATGATATTGTTGATCCTTTCTATTGTTACCATGCATTTCTATACATTGGATAAGGAGTTTTCACAAATTCAGAAAGAATTAGCGGAGCGCAGGGCTAAAGGGAAGTCAACAATGTAAATGCAATACGGATTTGTTCCTTTGTGACTAGTACAGCATTGCACAAATAACAGTGAATACAGCACCTGCTATTTGCGCCAGTACCGCGTTGTCGTCAGTCGACAATGCCACCGCATTGCCTCCTTCCTCGGCCTTGTCCTGACACAAATATCAGGCACTGTTTTTCACTGTTATTTAGGCAATGCTGCACTAGTATATCGTAAATTAAGTTGTTAATAGTTTCGATATCTGGTATAATTGACGTGATTAATATGATTTATGGAGGTCAATTATGCCAGCATTACCGTATAGTATTACAATATCAGACGAGGAACGTGCCTATCTGAAATCATTAATTAAAACCAGAACGATTCAAGCACAGGTTGTTGATCGTGCCCGTATGTTATTATGGAAGTCTGAAGCCAAAACGGATAAAGCCATTGCAGACGGTCTGGGTGTTAGTGTGAATACTGTCCGTCGTTGTATTGACCATTACCTCAGCAGCGGAATCAATCTTGCTGTGTTTGATGAGGAACGGTCCGGTCGCCCTCCTGAAATTACGGATGATGCAAAATCATGGATTATCAGTGTAGCCTGCCAAAAGCCCTGTGAATTTGGTTACGCCGCAGAATTATGGACATTAGCAGCACTGCACAAACACATACAGGCACATGCGGAAGAAGCTGGCTATCCACGATTAAAGACAGTTACAAAACCATGGCTTCAAAAGTATCTCAAAAAGATGGATATCAAACCGTTCAAAATCAAATATTACCTTGAGCGGAAAGACCCTGATTTCGAGAATAAGATGCATGATGTCCTGCTGGTCTATAAACAAGTCGAGATGCAATTTGATGATAGCGGAAACATCATCATTCCGGACGGTGGGCATTTGACACATACTATTTCATATGATGAAAAACCCGGTATTCAGGCGGTAGCTAATAAATATCCAGACCATAATCCGACAGAGGAAAAAGGATATGTCCGCAGAGACTATGAGTATGTCCGTCTGGGAACGCTGTCACTGCTTGCCGGAATTGACCTGCTGACAGGGGAAGCGATCCCGTTGGTCAGCGAAACCCATAAAAGCTCTGATTTTATTGAGTTTCTGAAAAAACTTGAGAAAAAATATCCTGAAGGCGATACCATACGTTTGATACTGGATAATCATTCAGCTCACACATCAAAAGAAACAAGACAGTATCTTGCAACGCTTCCAGAAGACAGGTTTGTGTTCGTGTTTACACCAACACATGCATCATGGCTAAACATGATTGAAAGTTTCTTTAGCAAAATGACAAAGCAGATGTTAAAGGGGATTCGTGTCAGTTCAAAGGAGGAACTGTCGGAACGAATATACCGCTATTTTGATGAAATCAATGCAGAGCCGATTGTCTATCAT